>JANQFN010000327.1 GCA_028277825.1 Desulfarculaceae bacterium | reverse complement strand
AGCACCTTCAGGGCCAGCTCCCGGTTGCGGTGCTGGCTTTTTTCGTTCTGGCACTGCACCACCACGCCGGTGGGCAGATGGGTGATGCGCACCGCCGAGGAGGTCTTGTTCACGTGCTGGCCGCCGGCGCCGGAAGCGCGGTAGGTGTCGATGCGCAGGTCCGCCTCCTTGATCTCGATCTCGATGTCCTCATCGATCTGGGGCGAGACGAACACGCTGGCAAAGGCGGTGTGGCGGCGGTGGGCCGCGTCAAAGGGGCTGATGCGCACCAGGCGGTGGATGCCGGACTCGCTTTTCAAAAAACCATAGGCCTTGGCGCCGTTGACCTCGATGGTGGCGCTCTTGATGCCCGCCTCGTCGCCGTCTTGTAAATCTAAAAGGCGGGTTTCATAGCCGCGCCGCTCGGCGTAGCGGGTGTAAAGCCTTAAGAGCATCTCAGCCCAGTCCTGGGCGTCGGTGCCGCCGGCCCCGGCGTTGATGGCCAGGATGGCGTCGCGGTGGTCGTCATCCCCGGAAAGCAGGCGCTGGGCCTCCAAGGCGGCCACCCCCCGCTCCAATTCGGCCAGGCCGGCCTTGACCTCCTTGGCCGCAGTCTTGTCCTGCTCTTCCATGGCCAGTTCCAAGAGCACCTCAGCGTCCTCGGCCTGGGCGCCCAACTGGTCCAGTGATTCCAGGGACTGCTCCAGCTCGGAGCGCTCCTTCATCACCTCCTTGGCCGCCTCCTGGTCCTCCCAGAAACCGGCCTTGGCGCTCAGTTTATCCAGTTCGGCCAGGCGCTGTTTCTTGCTGGCCGGGTCAAAGATACTCCTGGAGCAGGCTCAGGCGGTTTTGCAGATCGCCCAGGGTCTCCTTGAGCTCTTCAAACATGGCTAATTCTCCTTTGTATGACGCCGCCGCCACCAGGTGGCCAGAATCAGGACCAGGGCCGCGGCCAGGGCCACGGGCCCCACGGTCTCGCCAACGCGGCTGAAAAAGGTGCTCTCATCCAGCAAGGGCAGTTGTCTGGTCTGCACCGCCGGCTCGAACAAACCGGTGGTCTGCACCATCTCGCCGCTGGGGAGCACAAAACCCGACACCCCGGTGTTGGCCGCCCGCGCACTGGCCAGGCGGTTTTCCACCGCCCGGAAGGCCAGATGGGCCATGTGCTGATAGGGCGCGGTGGTGCGGCCGAACCAGGCGTCGTTGGTCTGGTTGACCAAGAGCCTGGCCCCGGCCAGGCGCTGCTGCCGGGACAAATCCGGGAAAATCGATTCGTAGCAAATTATAGGCCCCAGGCCCATGCCGGCCATAGACAAGATCTTGCCGGCCTGGCCCACCGCGAAATCATCGCCTATCTGGGCCACGGCGCGCACGAAAAACAGCACCGGCTGCCAGGGCACGTACTCGCCAAAAGGCACCAGGCGCACCTTGTCATAATACCCCTGGGGCCTGCCTTCGGGGCCCAGCAGCCAGATGCGGTTGCTCACCTTGACGAGCTCACCCTCTTCCACCGCCCCCAGCGAACCCAGCAGCAGGTAGGCGTCCTTTTGCTTGATAAAATCCCGCACCGGCCGGCTGGGCCGGAACTCGCGCACGAAATAAAAGGGTGCCGCCGACTCGGGCCAGACCACCAGCCAGGGCCGCTGGTTCACCTGGGCGGCGGCCTTATCGGTCAGGGCCATGTGTTTCTTTAGCACCTGCAGCCTAAGTTTTTTGTCCCAAAGCTGGCTCAAGGGCACGTTGCCCTGCACCACGGTCACGGTTAACTTTGGGGCTGCCTGTTGAGCGGCGTTGATATGTTCCAGTCGCTGGGAGCCCCAGAGCCAGCCGCCGGCCAGGATGACGATCAGCACTGCAAGCGCCGCGATCTGGCCCCTGCCCCAGCGCCCGCTGCGCATACCGGGCAGCACCACCACCGCCAGAAGGCAATTGACCAGCACCAGGACCAGGGACAGGCCGGTGGTGCTCCACAGCTCCAGGCTCTGGATCAGGGGCAGACTGCCGGTCAGCCCCATGGAATAAGGCAGCCAGATGATGCCGGTGAAGACCAGGCTGCGCAGCCACTCCAGCCCCACCCATAAAAGCGGGCCGGCGATGACCAGCGTCCAGGGGCCCGGCCCCCACCAGCTCAGCACCCAGGACCACACCGCTCCGTAGCCGCCCAAATAAAAGGCGAAGATGCCCAGGGTGACAATGGCCAGGGGCCAGGAAAGACCGCCGTAGGTGGTGAACACCACCACCAGCCAGTACATCAGGCCCAGGAAAAGGCACATGCCCCAGATGAGACCGGCCATGAGAGCCCGGCGGGGAGGCAGGCTCTTGGCCAGGTGAATCAGGGGCACCAGCCCCATCAGGGCCAGGGGCCAGATGTTGAAGGGCGGAAAGGCCGCGGTCAACAGCAGTCCGCTCACAGCGGCCAGGGCGGCGGCGCCCCAACCGGGGCGCCAGCGGGCGGGCTTAGCCAAGGTTGCTCAGGCTCCGGGTTCTTCGGCCCGGGGGCGGTCCGGATACACCTGCACCAGGGTAACGCGGCGCTCGTCGGCGGCCATGACCACCATGCGCACTTTGCCGAAGGAAACCTCCTCTCGGGGCCGGGGCACCCGGCCCAACTGGGTGGTGATGAAGCCGCCCAGGGTCTCAAAGCGCCCCTCGGGCAACTCCTCGGGCAGTTCCACCCCGATGTATTCGGAGAGTTTCTCGATCTCCAGGCGGGCGTCCACCGCCAGGGTGCCGTCGGCCTGCTCCACGATCATGGCCTCTTCCTGGTCATACTCGTCCACGATCTCGCCGACGATCTCCTCCAGCACGTCCTCCATGGTGATGATGCCGGCGGTGCCGCCGTACTCATCCACCACCACTGCCAGATGCACCCGCTTGCGCTTGAACTCGCTCAAGAGCTGGTCAATGGGCATGGACTGGGGCACGAAAAAGGGCGGGCGGCAGATGGTCAAAAGCTCCACGCCCGAGGAATCTCCGGCCCAATAGGGCAGGATGTCCTTGGCGTGGATCACGCCCTTGATATGGTCCAGGTCCTCGCCGGTGATGGGGATGCGCGAGTGGCCCGATTCCACGATCACCGCGATGGTGTCCTCCACGCCGGCGTCGTGGGGTACGGTGGCCATGTCGATGCGAGGCACCATCACCTGGGCGGCGGTGGTCTCGTCCAACTCCAGGATGGCCTCGATCATCTTGCCCTCGCCGGGCGTGATCAGGCCCTTGGCCTCGCCATGATCCACCAGGCCGTGTATTTCCCGCTCCAGATCCTCGGAGGTGTTGGCGGGCCCGCTGACTAGCTGCTTCAGGCGCTTGAGAAGTCCTGGTCGCGGCTCAGATTCCAATTTTATTCGTCCCCCTTTTCCTAAGGGCCCCGGCGGCCGGGCTGAATTAAATTTACCCTGCAGGACCGGGTCAGGTCAAAAATTTTCCGCCCCGCCGGTCAAGGGCTCGGCGCTGGCGGGCAACAGCCCGCAGGCGCGGCCCCGCTCCAGCAGTTCCGCCACCGCCTTTAATCCCTCGGGCCCCAACTCGCGGCTGAAATCATTCACATACAAGGCGATATGCTGCTCCACCACCGTGGCCTCCAGTTCCTGGGAGTGTTGCAACACGTAACTGCGCGAGAGCCTGGGATTGGCCTGGGCGTGGGCCACGCTGGCCGCCAGGGCCTTTTCCAGGGCGGCGATGGCCTCGGCCCCCAGATCGCGGCGGGCGGCGATGCAACCCAGGGGTATGGGCAGGCCGGTCTCAGCCTCCCACCACTGGCCCAAATCGATCAGCTCCACCAGGCCGTGGGCCTGGTAGGTGAAGCGGCCCTCGTGGATGATCAGGCCGGCGGCGAACTCTCCACCAGCCACCGCGGGCATTATGTGGCTGAACTCCAGGGGCGTCACCTTGGGCGGCCGGCCCAGATACAGGCTGTAGAGCAGATGCGCCGTGGTCAGCTTGCCCGGCATTGCCACGCTTATCTCGGCCAGTTCGGCCAGGTCAAAGCCGGGGCGCGCCACCAACAGCGGGCCACAGCCCCGGCCCAGGGCGGCGCCGGATTTGAGCAGGGTGTAGCGCCCCAGCACGTGGGCTAGGGCGTGAAAGCTCAGCTTGGTCAGGGGCAGCTCGCTCATGAGCGCCCGCTGGTTCAACTCCTCCACGTCGGCCAAAACCGGCTTGAGCACATAGCCGCCGGACTCCACCAGGCCGTGCACCAGGGCGTGGAAGGCAAAGGTGTCATTGGGGCAAGGTGAAAAGCCGAAATCCAGGGTGGTGCTCATGACGCCGCCTCCAGGGCCAACAGGGCCTTTTGCGCCGCCTCAGCACCTGCGGCCACGTCCAGTTCACGGCGTCCCGCGATGTTGCTCACGCCTCTGAGGGCACTGAAGGGCTTTTCATAGTGCAGCGCCACCAGGCCCACCGCAGCGGCCTCCATCTCCTCGATCAGCGCATCCCAGCGGCTCTGCTGGGCGGCGGCGGCTTCCGCGTCGCCGCTGATCCTGCCCACGGTGGCAAAGGCCCCCTGGACCAGGCCGGGATTGGCGGCTCTGAGCTTTATATTCAGGCTCCGGTCGCAGGGCAGGCGGTTGTATATTTCTCCGGCCTCGGGGTGTTGGCCCAGGGGGATGCCCACCTTGTCCAGGCCGTGCAAATAATCCGTGGTCTGCACGCCCAGGTCGGCTGACACCACCTCACTGGCCAGGGCCGCCTGGCCCACGCTCAGGCCGCTGTTCTCATAGGCCCCGGCGCAGCCCAGGTTAAATACCGCTTCCACTTCGGGCGCTGCCTCCAGGGCGGCGCTGGCGGCTTGGGCCGCGTTAACCTGCCCCATGCCGGTGAGCACCAAGAGCGTCTTCTGGCCGGCCAGGCCGCCCTCATAGGCCGGGCGGCCACCGATGTCGCCAACCTGCTGCCAGCGCCGGGTCAAAAGCTCGGCCTCGGCCGGCATGGCTATGGTGATCAGCCAACTCATTCAGCGCCCCCCAGGCCCTGTTTGAGCATCTCCACCAAGCGGCCGGCATTGTCCCTGGCTTGGTCCAGGTCAGCCCCGTACAGGCCCAGTCCCGGGTCCATGTGCTCCACGCTGCTGGCCACCAGAAAGCGCTCCAGGGCCGCGTGCACCACAAAGACCGCCATCTCCAAGTCCAGGTCCTTCCTGAGCTGTCCCGCCTCCACACCCTCGCGCAGCAACTCCATAAGATAGTCACGGCCGAACAAAAAGATGGAGGCCAGGAGCCGGCCCCGGAAGGGAACGTCGCCTTCGAACACCACCCGCAGATAAAGTTGGAACAGGCGGGGGTTGTTTTCGATCATGTCCAGGCCGGACAGCAGGCTCAAATGGATGCGCTGGAAAACGTCCTGACCCTCGGTTTGGTCGCGCACCTGGCGCAAATGGCCCTTGACCCGCTCCACCGCGAAATCGAACACGTGCTGAAACAGGCCCGGCTTGTCGCGGAAGTACTGAAAGATGCTGCCCTTGGCAATGCCCAGCCGGCTCACCAGGGTGTTCATCGAGGCGCGGCCGTAGCCCTTGGCCGCGAACTCGGACAGGGCGCCGTCCAAGATGCGCTCTTGTTTGTCGGTGGGAAGATTCTGGAATGTGTCGCTGGGGGCCATCTCAGGCCTCCGGGGAATTCTGGTCCCGGCTGGCGGGCAGCGAGTCCAGCACCGCGTTGATGAAGGCCGGCGATTGTTCTCCGCCGTAGAGCTTGGCCAATTCCACCGCCTCGTTGATGGCCACTTTGGGCGGCACCCGGCCCTGGGCAAACAGCATCTCAAAGCAGGCCAGCCTGAGGATGTTGCGGTCCACCCGGGGCATGCGGTCCAGACGCCAGCGCTGGCTGGCCTGGTTGAGCAAGGCGTCGATTTCCTGGCTGTTTTGGGAGATGCCGCGCACCGCCTCCTGGGCGTAATCCCAGAGCCGGGCCGGGGCCGGAAAATTGTCGGCGAACAGGGATAGGGCCTGTTCGGGCGAGCCGCCGTGTTCCATCTGATACAGCACCTTCAGAGCCAGCTCACGGCTTTTGCGGCGGTCGCCCATGTGATCCTAGATGTTTTTTAAGAGGTCAACCATCTCCACCGCGGCCAGGGCGGCGTCCGAGCCCTTGTTGCCCGCCTTGGTGCCCGCCCGCTCGATGGCCTGCTCGATGGTGTCGGTGGTCAGGACCCCGAAGATCACCGGCACCCCGGTATCCAGGCTGGCCTGGGCCACGCCCTTACTTACCTCGGCGGCCACGTAGTCAAAGTGGGCCGTGGAGCCGCGTATCACCGCGCCCAGGGTCAACACCGCGTCAAACTTGCCCGAGGCGGCCAGCTGCTTGGCAACCAGGGGTATCTCAAAAGAGCCCGGCACCCAGATGATGGTTAAATCCGATTCGCTGGCTCCGTGGCGCTTGAGCGAATCCATGGCGCCTTCCAAGAGCTTGCTGGTGATGAAGTCGTTGAAGCGGCTCGCCACCAGGGCAAAGCGCATGCCGTCGGCCTTGAGGGTACCCTCAATAACGTTGGCCATACTATCCCCTCTCCGCCAGGTTCTCCTGGTCCATTAGATGCCCCATCTTGGCGCATTTGGTGCGCAAATAGGCTTCATTGTCGTTGTGGGCCGGTATTTCCAGGGGAACCCGCTCCACCACGGACAGGCCGTAGCCCTCCAGGCCCACCATCTTTTTGGGGTTATTGGTCATCAGACGCATCTGGCGCACTCCCAGATCGGCCAGGATCTGGGCGCCGATGCCGTAATCGCGCATGTCCGCCGGAAAGCCCAGGGCCTCGTTGGCCTCCACGGTGTCCGCGCCGTGGTCCTGCAACTCATAGGCCTTGAGCTTGTTCACCAGCCCGATGCCCCGGCCCTCCTGGCGCATGTACAAGAGCACGCCGCTGTCCTCCTGGCTGATCTTGCTCAGGGCCTCGTCCAACTGGTTGCCGCAGTCGCAGCGCCGGGAGTGGAAGGCGTCGCCGGTGAGGCATTCAGAATGCACCCGCACCAGGACCGGCTTTTCGGGGTCGATCTTCCCTCTGACCAGGGCCACGTGCTCGGTGGTGTCCACGTCATTGGTGTAGGCGATGGCCTTGAACTCGCCCAGTTCGGTGGGCAGGTGCGCTTCGGCCTGGCGGTGCACGAAGGACTCGTTGCGCATGCGGTAGGAGATCAGGTCGGCGATGGTCACGATCTTCATGTCGTGCTTGGCGGCGAATTTCTCCAGGTCGGGCAGGCGGGCCATGGTGCCGTCGTCGTTCATCACCTCGCAGATCACGCCCGAGGGGTTCAAGCCGGCCAGGCGGGCCAGGTCCACCGAGCCCTCGGTCTGGCCGGTGCGCACCAGGACGCCTCCCCGCCGGGCGCGCAGGGGAAAGATGTGCCCCGGAGCCACGATGTCGCCGGGTCCGGATTCCGGGTCCACCGCGGTGCGCACGGTGTGGGCGCGGTCGTGGGCCGAGATGCCGGTGGTCACGCCTTGGCGGGCTTCGATGGAGACGGTGAAGGCGGTCTCAAAGGGGGACTCGTTGTCCCTGACCATCAAAGGCAGGCCCAGGCGCTCCACCTGGTCCGGGGTGAGGGACAAACAGATCAGGCCGCGGCCGTGGGTGGCCATGAAGTTGATGGCTTCGGGCGTGCACAACTCGGCGGCCATGGTCAAATCGCCCTCGTTCTCCCGGTCCTCGTCGTCCACCAGGATGACCATTTTGCCGTTGCGTATGTCTTTGATGGCCTCTGCTATGCTGGCCAAGGGCATGGTGTGACTCCTATGGATTCACCCTTTTGAAAAAGGGGTATCTCTCTTGTGCAATCAATAGAGGTAAATAGCTTAAAGATCAAGTACAAATTTCTGTTCCTCGATCAAGTCGCCCCATTGCTGAACTCGGTGCACCTCGTTCAATTCAAACCCGGCCCGCTCATAGATCCGGCGCGCCGCGTCCAGGCCGGCAAAGGTCCACAAATGCAAACGGCCGTGGCCGGCCTGGCGGGCAAAGTCCAAGGTCTCCTCGATCAGGCGTCCGCCCACCCCCTGGCCGCGGAATGCCCGTTCTACGATGAACCAGCGCAGCCGGGCGCCCTCATCCTCGGGATGGTTGCCATCCAGGGCCACGGACCCGGCGAAGCGGTCACCGGCCCGCGCGGCCCGAAAAAAGTCGCGCCGGGCCTGGAACCCGGCTAAAAACTCTGACAACTCCCGGCCCACCTGGGCTTCAAAGGACAGGTCAAAGCCCCAGTTGTCAGCATAGTAAGTGGCGTGCAGTTGGGTGACCTGGCCGATCACGCCCGGGTAATAACCCGTATACTCCACCTCTGCCACCGCCAGGGCCTCCTTGTTTGGCAAGGCGGCCCGGCCGGCTCAAAAACCCATGCGCTTCAAATCCTCGCTGCTGAGCCCCCCCTGTTCCCCGGGGGCGTCCTCATCGCGATTCATAAGCCGGGCCACATACTTGCCGATGAGGTCGGTCTCAATATTAACAGAATCCCCTTGCTTGGCAAGGTGGAGGCTGGTGGCCTCCCAGGTGTGGGGAATGATGTTCAGACTGAAGCTGGCCGGGCCCACTTCATTGACCGTGAGGGAGATGCCCTCCAGGCACACGGAACCCTTTTCCACCACCAGGCGCAAATGCTCAGGAGGAATGCCCACCTCCAGACGGTATGACGAGCCCAGGGCCTGGATGCGCAGCAGGCTGCCCACGCAGTCCACGTGCCCGGTGACCAAATGACCGCCCAAGCGGTCACCCAGTTGCATGGCCCGCTCCAGGTTCACCGAGGCGCCGGGCTGCAAACGGCCCAGGGTGGTGCGGCTCAGGCTCTCGGCGGACACGTCCACCGTAAAGCCCTGGGAGGCGACCTGGGTCACGGTCAGACAGGCCCCGTTCACGGCAACGGACTCGCCCAAAACGGTCTGGGCAAGCTCCCAGGGCGGGGAGATGTTCAGGACCGCGTCCGGCCCCTGGGGAGTGATGCGGTTTAGGTTGCCCAGGCCCTCTACCAAGCCAGTGAACATGAGTTAAACCTTTTTATTAATAAAATAGTATATCTGACTATTTTTCCTTGTTTTCCCATAGGCCGAAAACCGCGCCTTGAGGGTCAGCCACCACTGCAAACCAGCCCATGTCCGGCACCGGTGCCTTGTCCTTGAGGACCTTGCCGCCCAGGCCCTTGAGCTTGTCGCAGGTCGCGGCCACGTCATCCACCAGCACGTACATCAGCCAGGCAGTGGGAATCCCGGGCTCGGGCGGGGCCATCATGCCGCCTTGGGGCTCGCTGCCGGTGTCCACCATGTAATAGGGTATCTGAGCGCCGGGCATTTCATCGATCTTCCATTCAAACAGTTTGCTGTAAAATTTTTTGGCTCCATCGAGGTTATCGCTGGTCAACTCCAAATAGCAAAACGGGTTGGGCATTTTTCAGTCCTCCTTTGTTCAGGGATGTTTGCTTAGGACTATTTTACCCCGGCCCAGAGCAGCACGTCGTCCCCAAAACGCCGGATAATTGGTTTGGTCAGCTCCAGGGCCTGGTCCATGGTCTCCACGCCGGCCCCGCCGATCATGGGCGGGGCGTCCTGGCCGCCCACCAGCTTGGGCGCGTAAAAATACATCACCTCATCCACCAGGCCCTGGCTGACCAGGCCCCAGGCCAGGCCGGCCCCGCCCTCGGCCAACAGGCTGGTCACCCCCCGCGCGCCCAGTTCGGCCAAGAGCGCGGCCAGGTCCACACCACCAGCCGCGCCCAGGGGCAAAGGCAGCACCTCCACCCAGTCCTTAACCAGGCGGTCTACCCTGGCCGCATCCGGCTCCGGGCCGCAGGCGATCAGACAGCCGGGCGCGGCCTTTGGGTCCAGAACCTTGGCCTGGCTGGGCAACCTGAGCCGGCTGTCCACCACGATGCGCAAGGGGTTGGCCTTGCCCGCCAGGCGGCAGGTGAGTTGAGGATCGTCGGCCAGAACGGTGCCCGCACCCACGGCAATGGCATCCACCCAGCCGCGCACCCGGTGCACGAAACGACGCGAGGCCGGACCGGTTACCCAGCGGCTGTGGCCGGTGAAGGTGGCGGTCTTGCCGTCCAGGCTGGCCGCGGTTTTCAGGACCACATGCGGCCGGTGCTTGGTGATGTGGGTGAGGAAAAAGCGGTGTTCAAAAGCGCACTCTTCGGCCAGCACGCCGGGGATCACCTCCACCCCCTGGGAGGCCAGATACTCCCCTCCCCCACCAGCCACCCGGGGGTTGGGGTCAGCCGCGCCGTAGAACACGCGGCTGATGCCCGCGTCCAAAATGGCCTGTGTGCAGGGCGGGGTGCGGCCCTGGTGGTGGCAGGGCTCCAGGGTTACGTAGAGATCCGCGCCCTGGGCCGCAGAACCAGCGTCGTTTAGGGCCATGACCTCGCCGTGGGGCTGGCCGGCCCGGGCGTGCCAGCCCTGTCCCACAATGCGGCCGTCTTTTACCACCAGCGCGCCCACCGCCGGGTTGGGCGCAGATGCGCCCAGGCCCTTGCGGGTAAGGGCCAGGGTCCTTTTCATCCAGCGCTCAGGGGTCCGGTCATGTCTGGGGGGGCTCATGAGGAGGCGGGGGGCTCGTCCTTACGGGAGGCGAGCAGCTCTTTGACCTCGCGCATGAACTCGTCCACTTCCCTGAAATCGCGGTACACACTGGCAAAGCGAACATAGGCCACGTCGTCCAATTCCTGCAGCTTGCTCATCACCGACTGGCCCAACTCGCGCACCGGGATTTCCCTCAAGTTCCTCTCCTGAAAACCGCTTTCCAAAACATCCAGGAACTCATCCACCTGCTCAATGGACACCGGCCGTTTCTGCAGGGCCTTGAGCATGCCGTTTTTCAGCTTGGCGCGGTCATAGATCTCCCGGGAGCCGTCTTTTTTGACCACATAGGTATCCATCTCCTCCACGCGCTCATAGGTGGTGAAGCGCTGGCCGCAGTCCTGGCACTGCCGGCGGCGGCGGATCACCGAGGCATCTTTGCTCACCCGGGAGTCGACCACCTTGTTATCCAATTTTGCGCAGAACGGACACCTCACGAGCTTCCTCCCTTTTTTCCGCGATTAACCCCTTAACCCGGTGAAGTCTTTAGGTCGCTGACCTCCGGCGGGGCCATGAGCCCCTCGGCCGCCGCCTGGTTTTCTCCCTCGATCCACAGGTTGGGGTCCAGGCGTTTTATGCCCTGGCCCCGGGGGCGTACCACCACCTCCTTGATGCCCGCGTTGATGATCACCCGCCGGCACAACAGGCAGGGCTCGGGCCGTTCAGTGGGCAGCCCGCTGGCCACCTCCACCCCGGACAGATACAAGACCGCGTCCAGGGTCTGGGCCCGGGAGGCGTGGATCACCGCGTTCATCTCCGCGTGCACCGAGCGGCACAACTCATAGCGCTGTCCCGGCGGCACCCCCAGATCGTCGCGCAGGCAGCGCCCAAGGTCCACGCAGTTGACCACCCCCCGGGGCGCACCAGCATAGCCGGTGGACACGATCTGGTCGTCCTTGACCACCACGGCGCCGTATTGGCGCCGGAGGCAGGTGCCCCGCCGGCTCACCTGGCGGGCGATATCCAGATAGTATTCGTCCTTGTTGGGTCTAGGGCTCACCGTGGGCCCCCTGGGCAGTTTTCTTTATATCGCCCCCGTCCGCGCCTGTTGGATGCTCAAGGCTGGTAGGTCTTGAAAACAACGCTGGCGTTGGTGCCACCGAAGCCGAAGGAATTGCTCAAGACGGTCTTGACCTTGGTCTCCCGCGCCTGGTTGGGCACGTAATCCAGGTCGCAATCGGGGTCTGGGGTTTCATAGTTGATGGTGGGCGGCAGGACCTGGTCCCGGATGCTGAGCACGCTGGCCACCGCTTCCACGCCGCCGGTGGCGCCCAGCATATGGCCCAGCATGCTCTTGGTGCTCGATACCGCCAATTTGTTGGCATGATCGCCGAACACCAGCTTGATGGCCAGGGTCTCGGTGGCGTCGTTCAAATCGGTGGAGGTGCCGTGGGCCTGGATGTAATCCACCTCTTCCGGATTGAGCCCGGCGTCGTCTAAAGCCATCTGCATGCAGCGGCCGAAGCCGCCGCCGGTGGGGTCGGGCGCGGTCATGTGATAGGCGTCGGCTGAAAGGCCGTAGCCCACCAGCTCGGCCAGGATTTCGGCTCCGCGGGCCTTGGCCGCTTCCAACTCCTCCAGGATCAATACGCCTGAGCCCTCGGACATGACAAAGCCGTCGCGGTCGGCGTCAAAGGGCCGGCTGGCCCGGTGGGGTTCGTCGTTTCTGGTGGACAGGGCCCGAGCCGCGCCGAAGCCAGCCAGGGTGGTGGCGGTGCACACGGTCTCGGCCCCGCCGCAGACCATCATGTCGGCCACGCCGCGCTGAATGGTCTTCATGGCGTCGCCCACCGCGTGGGTGCCCGCCGCGCAGGCGGTGCACACGCAGGTGTTGGGGCCCCGGCAGTTGTGGATCATGGCGATCTCGCCGGGGGCCATGTTGCCGATCAGCTTGGGAATGAAAAAGGGGCTCACCCGCTTGAAACCCTTGTGCTCGGTCATGCGGATGGTCTCTTCCAGGGTTATCAGGCCGCCCAGACCCACGCCCATGATGCACCCGGTGCGAACGGCTGTCTCATCGTCGAGCGTTTCGGGCAGGCCGGCCATTTCCCAGGCCATCCTGCCGGCGCCGATGGCGAAGTGGATGAAGGGATCCAGGCGGCGGATCTTCTTCTTGGGCACCCACTCCAGGGGATCGAAGTCCAAAACCTCACCGGCAATCTGCGTCTTGAAAGACGAGGCGTCGAACTTGGTGATGGGCCCTATGCCGCTTTTACCGGCCTTCAGCCCCTCCCAGCTCTTTTCCAGGCCGGTACCCAGGGGCGTTATCAGCCCCAGTCCGGTTACCACCACCCTTCGCTGCACAGCTACTCCTCGCGCTTAGGCAACCGCGCCCCGTCCCCAGCGGCAGCCTGCAAGGCGCCGCCCGATGGACCGGGAGCGGGGATTATTCAGCTCTGAAGTTTCTCGATGTAATCCCAGGCGTCCTGCACGGTCTTGATCTTTTCGGCGTCCTCGTCGGCGATGGATACGTCGAACGCCTCTTCCATGGCCATGATCATCTCTACCAAGTCCAGAGAATCCGCGCCCAAATCGTCCACGAAGGAGGCCTCGGGCACCACGTCCTCGGGGGCAACGGAAAGCTGTTCACAGATGATCTCTTTGACTTTTTCCTTGATGTCCATTTAACTCACTTCTCCCAGGGTTCATTAGGACCTTTGGGTCCGTATTTTACCTAGTATCCCATGCCGCTTCCAGGAGCGGCTTACAAGTTTTTGGCGGCGGGCCGCCCTACATGTACAAGCCGCCGCTGATGTGTATCACCTGGCCGGTGACGTAGCGGGCCGCGTCCGAGCACAAAAAGGCCACCACATCGGCCACATCCTCGGGCTGGCCGGCCCGGCCCAGAGGTATCATGGACTTCATCATCTCGGCCAGTTTCTCGGGCACCGCCGCGGTCATCTCGGTCTCGATGAAACCCGGCGCCACCGCGTTGACCCGCACTCCGCGCGCGGCCAACTCCTTGGCCGCGGTCTTGGACATGGCGATGAGCCCGGCCTTGGAGGCCGAATAGTTGGCCTGGCCCGGGTTGCCCATGACGCCGGCCACGCTGGCCAGGTTGACGATGGAGCCCGCGCGCTGCTTCATCATAACCTTGGCCGCGGCCTGCAGGCAGAAAAAGGCGCCAGTGAGATTCACCCGGATAACCCGCTCAAACTGCTCGGGCGTCATGCGCACCAACAGGGCGTCCATGGTGATGCCGGCGTTGTTGACCAGGTTGTCGATCTTGCCCTGGGCCTCAAAGGCTTCGGCCACCCAGGCCTTGACCCGGTCGGGATCGCCCACGTCGAACTTGAGGCCAAAGGCCTCCACGCCGCGGTCCTTGAGCATCTGCACGGTTTCGGTGGCCGCGTCTTCGTCCGGGTCGAAATGGTTGAAATAGACCACGTCGCCTTCGCCGGCCAAGGCCAGAGAGATGGCGCGCCCGATGCCCCGGGAGCCTCCGGTTACCAGATGAACCTTACCTTCCACCGCATCCACCTTTCAAAGGGTGCCAAAAGTTATTAGCCCGGGGGCCGGCCGAAACTCAGCCCTGCTGTCCCCGCAACTGTTGCAAGCGGTCCAGCATCACCGGCACCACCTCAAACAAGTCACCTACTATACCATAGTGCGCCACCGAGAATATGGGCGCGTTGGGGTCAGAATTGACCGCCACGATGTTGTCCGAACTCTGCATACCCACAAGATGTTGTACAGCACCACTGACCCCCAAGGCAACATACAGCTTGGGGGACACCGTGCGGCCGGTCTGGCCTACCTGGTGGGCGTGTCCGATCCACTCGGCGTCCACCGTGCCGCGGGTGGCGCCCACCACGCCGCCCAAGGCGGTGGCCAGCTGCCGCACTAGGTCAAAGCCCTCGGGTCCGCCCAGGCCGCGGCCGCCGGTGACGATCACCTCGGCGCCGGTGAGGTTGACCTGCTCGTCCAGGGTCTGGACCACCTCCAGCACCCTGGTGGCGGACTTGTCATCTGGAGCGAGTTCCACCTTGATCAGCTGCCCGCTGCGTCCCTCCTGGCGCTCGCCCTGCTTCATCACCCGGGGCCGCACGGTGGCCATCTGGGGCCGGGCGCTGGGGCAGATGATGGTGGCCATGATGTTGCCGCCGAAGGCCGGGCGGGTCTGCAAAAGCAGGCGCTTTTCCGGGTCAATGGCCAGGCCGGTGCAGTCGGCGGTCAGACCGGAGGCCACGGCGGTGGCCACCCGGGGGATCAGGGAGCGGCCCAGGCTGGTGGCTCCGGCCAACAGCACTTCGGGTTGGTGCTCTTGGATAAGGCGCCCCATCACCTCGGTGTAGATGTCGTCGTTGAAATCGGCCAAGCGCTCGTCATCAGCCACATACACCACGTCCGCGCCCAGGGCGAACAACTCCTCGGGCTGACCGTCCAGGTTGTGGCCCAACAGCACCGCACCCAGTTCCACTTCCAATTCATCGGCCAGGCGGCGGCCCTGGCCCAACAGCTCGGCCACCACCTCGGGCATGGCCCCGGCGCGCTGCTCGGCATAGACCCACACGCCGTGGGCCTCGGCGGTGCGGGCGTCGTCGGCCTGCTCCACTTCAGGCACGGTGATGGCCTCCACCGGGCAGACCTCTTCGCAGGCCCCGCACAGGGTGCAGGCCTCGTTGACCACCGCGATGTCGTCGATCAATTCCAGGGCTTCAAAGGGGCAGGCGTCAATACATTCGCCGCAGCCGGTGCACAAGTCTTTGTCGATATCAATAATCGCCACGGCTCTAGCTCCCCACCACGATTACCTGGTTGTCCACCAGCAGGTCCACCACCTGGGCACCGGTCTGTTCGGCCGAGCCCTCCAGCATGCGCTGTTCGCCGCTGGCCTGGGGTGCGAACACCTTGACCACCTGGGTGTAGGAGCCGGCCAGGCCCACCTGGTCCTCGGCCAGGCCCAGGTCGGCGGCGCCCTTGACGGGCACCTCGTATTTCTTGGCCCGCATCTTGCCCTTGAGCGAAGGCGGCCGCGGCTCACCCACCTCCCGCACCACGGTCACCAGCCCGGGCAAGGGCAGGGCCACCACGTCGTAGCCGTCGTCCATCTGGCGCTCCACCACCAGCTTGTCAGCAGCCACCTCGGTGAAGGCCTTTACAAAGGCCACCTGGGGCAGCTCCAGGCGCTGGGCGATGCCCGGACCCACCTGGGCGGTGTCGCCGTCCACCGCTTGCTTGCCGCAGATGATCAAATCCACCCCCTCCATGGCCTCGATGGCCGCGGCCAGGGCGGCGGTGGTGGCCCAGGTGTCGGCCCCGGCAAAGGCGCGGTCGGATAAAAGCAGTCCCTCGTCCACGCCGTAGCCGATGGCCTCCTTGATCACCTCGGCCGCCTGGGGCGGGCCCATGGTGAGGGCCGTGATCTCGCCGCCGGCCTGTTCTCTCAGTTGCAGGGCCGCCTCCAGGGCGAACAGGTCAAAGGGGTTGATGATGCTCTCCACCCCCTCGCGTTTGAGGGTGTGGGTCTCCGGGTCCAGGCGCACGTGCGCCGTGTCCGGCACTTGTTTGATGCAAACCACTATCTTCATTAAATCAATGCCCTCTTTAAGTCCCGGCTACTTCTTGCGGCCGTATTCCTTGTTCAGCTCCTGGCCGATGACGTTGCGCTGGATCTGGTTGGTGCCTTCGTAAATTTGCAAGATCTTGGCGTCGCGCATCATCTTCTCCACCGGGTACTCGCGCATGTAGCCGTGGCCGCCCATGATCTGCACCGCGTCGGTGGCCGCATCCATGGCCATGTCAGTGGGGAACACCTTGGCCATGGCGCTGACTTTGGAAAAGTCCTTGGCCCCGCTGTCGATGTAGCGGGCCACCGCGTAGACCAGGGCCCGGGAGGCCTCGATGCGAGTGGCCATATTGGCCAGCATGTGACCAACCGCCTGGAAGGTGATGATGGGCTTGCCAAACTGCTTGCGCACCCGGGCGAAAGCCGCGGCCTCGTCCAGGGCGCCGGCGGCCAGGCCCACCGCCTGGGCGCCCACCCCGGGGCGGGACTTGTCAAAGGTGCGCATGGCCACCACAAAGCCCAGGCCCTCCCGGCCCAACAGTCTATCAGCCGGGATGCGGCAGTTGTTGAAGACCAGCTCGGCGGTGGTGCTGGCGCGGATGCCCAGCTTCTTTTCCTTCTTGCTCACCTCAAAGCCCTCGTCGCCCTCTTCCAGGATAAAGGCGCTGGCCCCCCGGGCCCCCTTGGAGCGGTCGGTGATGGCCACTACGGTGTAGATGCCGGCCTCGCCGCCATTGGTGATCCATTGCTTGGAGCCGTTGAGCACGTAGGAATCGCCGTCCTTTTGGGCCTCGGTCTGGATGGAGCCGGCGTCAGAGCCCGAAGCGGATTCGGTGAGGGCGAAGGCGCAGAGCTGTTCGCCGCTGCCGATCAGGGGCAGATACTTTTCTTTCTGCTCCTCACTGCCATAGAGCAGGATGGGATAGGCCCCCAGGAAGGAGGCGGCATAGCTGGTGGAGCAGCCGCAGCAGGCCCGGGAGAGTTCTTCCACCGCGATGCAGTTTTCCAGGCAGCCGCCACCCAGACCGCCGTATTGTTCGGGAATGATGATCTGGAACAGGTCCGCCTGAGCCAGGGCCTTCATGATCTCGTGGGGGAATTCTTCCTTTTCATCCAACTCGGCCCTCACCGGCTTGATGCGCTCCTCGGCGATCTGCCGGCAAAGGTCGCGGATCATCTCCTGCTCTTCAGTAAAGAAGTAGTCCATTTTTTTCGTTTCTCCCCTGACTATGGCGATTGCCGCCCCCGGCCCGCTGGGCCCAGGGCCTCTATTCCTCTATTTCGACTCCCAAAAGATGGCCCCGGTAATGCTCCAGGCCTTCGGACAGGTGCCGGGTCACCTCCGAGCGCACCGTGTCGGCCGCGGCGCGCACCGCGGTGGCGATGGCCTTGGGCGAAGAAGAGCCGTGGGCGATGAGTCCCACCCCGTTGATGCCCAACAGGGGGGCTCCGCCGTAGTTGGCGTAATCCAGGCGGCCGGTGACGTCGCGGAACTGGTTCCTCAGAAGCAGCCCGCCCAGGCGTCCCTTGACCGAGCTGTAGATGTATTCCCGGAAAAAGGTGTCAAAGTTGGCAGCCATGCCCTCCACCAGCTTGATGCAGACGTTACCCACGAAACCGTCGCACACGATCACCTGGGTCTCGCCGGTGAACATGTCGCGGCCTTCCACATTGCCGATGAAGTTCAGCGCGCTGTTGTTGAGATATTCAGTGGCCTGTTTCACCGCGGTGTTGCCCTTGCCCGGCTCCTCGCCGATGGACAACAGCCCCACCTTGGGCGAGGGAAGCTGCATGACCCGCTCGGCGAATACGCTGCCC
>JANQFN010000311.1 GCA_028277825.1 Desulfarculaceae bacterium | reverse complement strand
TTCTTCGAGATGCTGGGCAACTTTTCCTTTGGCGATTATTTCAAGGAAAAGGCGGTGGTGTTCGCCTGGGAGCTGTTGACCGAAGGTTACGGCCTCAATCCCGACGACCTCTGGGTGAGCGTGCACACCGACGACGACGAGGCCGCCTCGCTGTGGCAGAGCGAGGTGGGGGTGAATCCTTCGCGCATCGTGCGCCTGGGCGATGACGAGAACTTCTGGGCCATGGGCGACACCGGCCCCTGCGGCCCCTGCTCGGAGATACACATCGACCAGGGCGAGGAGGTGGGCTGCCATGAGCCCGACTGCGCGGTGGGTTGCGACTGCGACCGCTACCTGGAGCTATGGAACCTGGTGTTCATGCAGTTCGAGCGCGATGCAACAGGCAACATGACCCCCCTGCCCAAGCCCTCAATCGACACCGGCATGGGCCTGGAGCGCATCGCGGCCACGGTGCAGGGTTTCAACTCCAATTACGACTCCGACCTGTTCACGCCTATCATGGACCTTACCTGCGATCTGGCCGGGGTGGAGCGCGGCGTTGACATTGAGACCGACGTGAGCCTCAAGGTGATCGCCGACCACGCCCGGGCCTGCGCCTTTTTGGTGGGCGATGGGGTGCTGCCCTCCAACGAGGGCCGGGGCTACGTGCTCAGGCGCATCCTCAGGCGCGCGGCGCGCCACGGCCGCAAGTTGGGGCTCAGCGGTCCCTTTTTGCATACCGTGGCCCAGACCGTGATGGGTGAGATGCGCGGGGCCTACCCCGGGCTGTATGACTCGCGGGCTTTTGTGGACAAGGTGATCCTCTCCGAGGAGGAGCGCTTCGGCGAGACCCTGGACACCGGGCTCAAGCTATTATCCGAGGCCATCGGCGAGGCCCAGGCCAAAGGCAGCGACCGCCTGTCGGGCGACATGGCCTTCAAGCTCTATGACACCTACGGCTTTCCCCTGGATCTGACCATGACCATCGTGGCCGAAGAGGGCATGTCCGTAGATGAAGGCGGCTTCGAGACGGCCATGGAACAGCAGCGCTCCCGCTCGCGGGCGGCCTGGTCCGGCAGCGGCGAGGAAGAGCTGGCCGCGCCCCTGGCCGCGCTCCGGGCCCAGGGCTTTGCCAGCCAGTTCACTGGCTACGACGGCCTGAGTGGCACCTCCGAAATCACCCTGCTCATGGTGGAGGGCCAGGAAGTAGAGTCAGTGGGTCAGGGGCAGACCGCGGAATTGGTCACGCCCCAAACCCCCTTTTACGGCGCGGCCGGCGGCCAAGTGGGCGACGTGGGCGCCATCAACGGACCCGGCGGCCGGGCCCAGGTAACTGACACCGCCAAGCCCGGCGGAGAGGTTACCGTGCACCACATCGAGGTGAGCCAGGGCACCCTGAGCAAGGGCGAGGCGGTGGAGCTGGAGGTGGATTCCATTGCCCGGGCGGCCACCGCGGCCAACCACACCGCCACCCACCTGTTGCACGCCGCTTTGCGCGCCACCCTGGGCGATCACGTCAAGCAGGCCGGCTCCATGGTCAGCCCGGAGCGGCTGCGCTTTGACTTTTCGCATTTCGAGGCCATGACTCCCGAGCAGCTCAAGCAGGTGGAACGCCTGGTGAATGAAGGGGTGCGGGCCAACATCGCCCTGGACACCCAGGTGATGGATATGGACGAAGCCATGGCCGCCGGCGCCATGGCCCTGTTCGAAGAGCGCTACGGCGATCAAGTGCGCCTGGTGCAGATCCCCGGATTGAGCAAGGAACTCTGCGGCGGCACCCATACCGAGCGCACCGGCGACATCGGCCTGTTCAAGATCGTGGCCGAGTCCTCGGTGGCCGCAGGAGTGCGCCGCTTGGAGGCGCTCACCGGCGGCGCCGCGGTGGAGGCGGTGCAGGCCCTGGAGGAGCTGAGCGGACGGGCGGCGGCCGCCTTGAAGGTGAGCCGCCCGGAGCTGGCCCAGCGGGCCGAAAAACTCCTGGCCAGCCTCAAGGAGGCCGAGCGGGAGATCGAGACCCTCAAGGCCCGCCTGGCCGGAGCCAGCAGCCGTGATCTTCTGGACGAGGCGGTGGAGGTGGACGGAGTCAAGGTGCTTGCGGTGAAGGTGGAGGTGGACAACCCCAAGGCCATGCGCGACCTGGCTGACACGGTGCGCGACCGCCTCACCTCCGGCGTGGCGGTGCTCGGCGCCGAGTCCGGCGGCAAAGCGCTGTTGTTGGCCCTGGTTTCCTCGGACCTGGTGGATCGCTTCCACGCCGGCAACCTGGTCAAGGTGCTGGCGCCCATGGTGGGCGGCGGCGGCGGCGGGCGGCCGGACATGGCCCAGGCCGGCGGCCAGGATCCCTCCGGCCTGGAGGCGGCCCTGGCCCGGGTGCCGGAGCTGGTGGCCGAGCAGGCCGGCTCTTAAAGAGCCCTTTTGCACAATAAAAATGGGCGCCCTGCGGGGCGCCCATTGTTCATGTCCCGAAATCAGCCGTTAAAAGGGATTGTCCTTGGGCCCCAACAGCACGTCCGGCTGCTCCATGGCCGGCGGCGAGTCCAGGTCGCGGCGGTCCACCGCTTCGCCCTCGCGCTCCCGCTTGGGCAGCTTGGCCAGGTGCTCCTGGGAGCGGCGCAGGTAATCCATGGCCTCGTTGTACAGCCCCACGTCGGGATAGTGGGTCAAGACCCGCTTGAAGCGTCCGGAGGCAGCCCGGTAGCGCTTGGTGTTGAAATAGTACTTGCCCACCGACATGTCATGGTTGGCCAGGCGGTGGATGGACTCCTGCAGGCGGGGCTGGGCCCGGATGGCCCACTCGCTCTTGGGGTATTGCTTGATCAGGCGTTGGAAGGTCTGCATGGCCTTGCGGGCCTCGGTGGGGTCCCGGTCCGGAGTGAGCATCTGGTCGAAGTGCACCATGCCCATTTGGTAGATGGCGTAGGGCACGCCCTCGTTCTTGGGGTGCAGGCGGATGAAGTCCTCGTAGGAGAGTATGGCCTCCTCGTAGCGCCCGGCCTTGTAATAGGCGTCGCCCACCCGGAGGTCGGCCAAGAGCGCGAAGCGGCTGTAGGGGAAGCGGTCCTTGAGCTGCTGGAACAGCTCGGCGGCCTCGTCATACTCGCCTTCGCGGTACAGCGCCTCGCCCTCGCTGGCCAGCACCTGGGCCGGGGTGTCAAAGGCCTCAGGCGAGGTGGAGTCGCCGCCAAAGAGCCCGCAGCCGCCGGCGGCGGTGAGGACCGCCAATATCAGGGCCAAGGCCAGGCCGGTCAGTTTTCTACTCATGGTGATCTTCCAGGTATTTCTGGGCGGCATAAGTGGCCACCGCCCCTTCGCCGGCGGCCACCACTATCTGCCTCAAAAGCTTGCTGCAGCAGTCGCCGGCCGAAAAGACACCATCAAGGCTGGTTTGCTGGTTGCGGTCGTGGACAATGAAGCCCTGTTGGTCCATATCCACCACGTCCCGCAGGAACTCGGTGTTGGGCACCGTGCCCACGAAGACAAAGGCGCCGTCGGTGGCCAGATCGAACTCCTCGTCGGTCTTGAGGTTTTTAAGCCTCACCGCCTCCACTCCACCCTCGCCCACCACGGCCAGGGGCACGTGGGACCACAGCACCTCTATCTTATCGTTTTGCAGGACCCGCTCGGCCAAAACCCCGGCGGCCCTCAGTTCGTCGCGGCGGTGCACCAGATAGACTTTTTTGGCGAAGCGGGTGAGGAACACCGCCTCTTCGGCCGCGGTGTCGCCTCCGCCGATGGCCACCACCACCTGGTCGCGGTAAAAGGGGCCGTCGCAGGTGCCGCAATAGGAGACCCCCTTGCCGGTCAGGGTGTCCTCGCCGGGCATGCCCAGCTTGCGGGGCTGGGCCCCCACCGCCAGGATCACCGCCTTGGCCCGTATCTCGCCGTCCGGCGAATCCAGCACCTTGTACTTGCCATCGGCATGCAGCTTGGTCACCTCGTGCATCTGTATTTCCAGGCCGAACTTGAGGGCATGATCGCGCATGCGGTCGGCCAACTCAAAGCCGGTGATGCCGTCCACCGCCCCGGGCCAGTTCTCCACCATGTCGGTGGTGAGCACCTGCCCGCCCGGGCTGAGCTTTTCCAACAAGAGCACGTCCATGCGGGCCCGGGCGGCATAGAGGCCGGCGGTGAGGCCGGCCGGTCCGGCCCCGACGATGACCAGGTCGCGGGTTTCCATATTGCCTGTCCCGGACCTTTTTAAGCCAACTGCTTCTGGATGGCCTGCTCCAGGTGGGCCTTGCTCACCGCGCCGGTGATCTGCTCGGCCACCTCGCCGCCCTTGAACACGATCAGGGTGGGGATGGCCCGGATGCCGTACTGCCCCGGGGTTTTGGGGCTCTCATCCACGTTGAGCTTGGCCACCTTCACCTGGCCGGCGTACTGCTCGGCCAACTCCTCCACCACCGGGGCGATGGCCCGGCAGGGCCCGCACCAGGCCGCCCAAAAGTCCACCAAGGCGGGGATGTCGCTGCCCAGAATTTCCTCTTCAAAGTTGTCGTCGCTAACCTGCAATATGTTGTCAGCCATTTTCGCTATCGCTCCTTATGACATAAGCTGCAAAGGCGCCTTGGCCCAGCGCGCTCTGAGACTCGTTAAGCCCTTTTGGGACAACTACTTTTATATGCTGTCGCCCTGGTTTTGTCAACGCGAGCCGACATCGGCAGCCAATCGCTTTTGGCCGCTTGCCGGGCACCAAACAGGCTTGGGAATTCCTATCTCTGGAATCGAAGGTAAGGCAGGGGACAGACAGGGAAAGGAACAAGGCTGGCTGTCAACTGCCCTTGCGCCCTTACCTCATCCTGGCGATGGCTTTCATAGACTTTTCTGGCAGGCGCAGCGCTGGCTTGGGGAGATATAACTACCATCCCATCGGATCATCTCGTCGTGGCTGGGCCGGCGGCTTGCCGCCAATAACCCATGGCGGGATGGTTGCAAACTTCCCGACCACCCACTAAGGGGTTTTTCTTTCCTTTCCTGCTCCTTGGGCAATCAAGGCTCGACTATGAACCGCGGTTGGGGCATGGTTGGGAGGAAGGAGTTATGCATGGCCAAGACCCACACCGTGTTCGTTTGCCAAAGCTGCGGAGTCTCCCAGGCCAAATGGCTGGGGCGCTGCCCCGCCTGCCAGGCTTGGGACAGCCTGGTGGAGGAGCCTGCCGCGCCCAAGACGGGCAAGAGCCGGGCCCCCGCCTCCGACCCCCTGCCCCTGGACCACGCCCTGGCCCAGCCCGAACCCCGCCTGCCCAGCGGCCTGGCCGAACTGGATCGGGTCTTGGGCGGCGGCCTGGTGCCGGGCATGGTGGTCTTGGTGGGGGGCGAGCCGGGCATCGGCAAATCCACCCTGATGTTGCAGTGCGCGGCCAGCCTGGGCCGCGGCGGCGGCCGGGTGCTTTTAGTCTCGGCCGAGGAGTCAGCCCGGCAGGTGGGCCTCCGGGCCCGCCGCCTGGGCCTGTCCGGCCAGGAGGTGGTGCTTTTGGCCGAGACCGCCCTGGAGCCGATTCTGGCCGCTTTTAAGCCAGGGGAGTACGCGGCGGTGGTGGTGGACTCCATCCAGGCCTTGCGCGCCGAAGACCTGGCCAGCGCGCCGGGCTCGGTGGGCCAGGTGCGCCAATGCGCCGCCGAACTGGCCGCTGTGGCCAAGGCCAGCGGCATCGCCCTGTTTCTGGTGGGCCACGTCACCAAGGAGGGCTCCCTGGCCGGGCCCCGGGTGCTGGAACACCTGGTGGACACGGTGCTCTACTTCGAGTCCGAACCCAGCATGCGTCTGCGCCTTTTGCGGGCGGTGAAAAACCGTTTCGGCGCCACCGACGAAGTGGGCGTCTTCGAGATGGGTGAGGCCGGGCTCAAACCGGTGCCCAACCCCTCGGCCCTGTTTTTGGCCCACCGTCCCGGCCAGGCCCCGGGCAGCGCGGTGTGCGCGGCCATGAGCGGCACCCGGCCTCTTTTGGTGGAGGTGCAGGCCCTGGTGAGCCCCTCGGCTCTGGCCATGCCCCGGCGCCAGGCCCTGGGCGTGGACCCGGGCCGGCTGCACATGCTGGCCGCGGTGCTGGCCATCCACTCTGGCCTGGACCTGGGCGGCCACGACGTGTTCGTCAACGTGGCCGGCGGAGTGCGCCTGGCCGAGCCGGCGGCGGATTTGGCGGTGGCCGCAGCCATGGCCAGCTCCCTGGCCGGCCGCCCCCTGCCCCCGGAGGTGGTCTGCTTCGGCGAGGTGGGCCTGGCCGGCGAACTCCGGGCGGTGGGGCGCTCGGCGGCCCGCCTCAGCGAGGCCGCCCGCCAGGGCTTTACCCAGGCGCTCACCGCACCGGGCGCGGACAAGGCGCCGGTGGGCATGGAATTGATGACCGCCCGCCGCCTGGATGCTGCCCTGGAAATGCTCCGTTAGGCTTGGCTTGCCCCCAAGGAGCGGTTATCATTAAATATAAGCCGGTGCGGCGCCGCCGGCCCGATTTAGTGGCACATTCCAGTTCACAAGGACCTGACATGTCTAAAATCCGGCTTAAGGCGAGGAGCTTGGCGGGGCGGAAGAGGTTGTTACTGCCTTTGCTTTTTTTAACCGTGGCCCTGGGATCATGCAGCGGCGGCGGAGGCGGCGGTGATGACGGCGGTTTCAGCCAGGCCGACTATTCATTGCTCTACCAACTCAATGCCATCCAACTCTCCGGCCACACCATCCGCTGGGCCAGCCTGCCCATCCGGGTCACCTCCAGCGTGGAGGGAACCCCGGCGGACTACAATCGCTGGAACACGGCCACGGGCGGAGCGGTCAGCTTCAGCTTCGGCGCCGGCGGCAGCGTCACCGTGGGCTGGAGCAACAGCACCGCCTGGTGCGGGGTCACCAGCATCAGTTGGACCAGTTCCGGCACCTTCACCTCGGCGCGGGTGCTCATCGCCCGCAACCAGAGCGGTTGCTCCGGCGGGGCCAGCAACACCAACACCCACGAGGCGGGCCATGTGGTCGGTTTCCTGGGGCACACCTCCAGCGGCATGATGGCCCCCACCGGCGGCCCCAACATCACCGACGCGGAGTCCCGCTTCGTGCGCCTGCTCTACTCCCTGGCCCCTGGCACCGACATCACCGGCAACCTGCGCGTCCGGGAGGGCAACGGCAAAAACACCTTTGACGCCAGCGGAAGCCGGCGCTATTCCATGACCATCTATTAGGGGTATGAAAATGCGTTGGATGATTTTGGCCACGGTTCTGGCCCTTATCCTGGGCCTGTCCGCCTGCCGCGACCAGAGCCATACGCCCGCCCCGCCGGCCCCGCCGGCCCAGGGACCCAGCCAGTTTTTAAGCGTCATGGACCTGCCCTGTGCGCGGGTGCAAGACCAGGTGCGCGCCAAGCTGAAGGCCGATCCCGGCTTGGGTCTGGTCTCGGAAAAAAAGGTGGACCGGGGCCTGGGTTTCGCGATGCCCCAGAAGCTCCAAGGGAACCGGCGCTGGGACGGGGTGGTGCTGGCCCAGTGTTTCGGGCCGCAGAGCACCAGGCTGTCGGTCCAGATCAGCGCCGAGCGCCGCGTGCAGGGCAAGTGGCGGCCAGACCCCCAAACCGCGGACCTGGAAAAGGCGGTATTGCAGAAATTGGCGCCGATTCGCTAGCCCGGATATTTCACGAAGGTTGGACGGCATTAGCGATGCGGGTAGCATTTATCGGTGTTTTATGAAAAAACGTCTACGCTATCAGTGTACGGTTTGTACCCAAGCCCGGCACAGCCAGCCATGCGCTGGCAAGGCGGCCCAAGGCTTGGACGGCCAAGGGGCCGCGTCGGGAGCCAGTCAACTTTGCGGGAGCCAAACATAACACGACCCGCTTTGCCACCAGCGGCACGCTGGCGGCAAGCGACAGGCGAAGGCGTAGCCAAAGCTACGTCGAGCTTGG
>JANQFN010000258.1 GCA_028277825.1 Desulfarculaceae bacterium | reverse complement strand
CGCCTTGCCAACACTTGGCTGGCTGTGCCGGGCTCGGGTACAAATCGTACCCCGACATCGTAGATGGTTTTTTCATAATTCCATAGATGAATCCTACTCGAATCGCAAATGTCACCCAACCTTCGTGAAATATCCGGGCTAAAGCTATAACCCTATCTTCTGGGGCGGCCTGACCACCACCAGGAGCATCTTGAAGGGCTTTTCCGCGTCCAGGCCGTGGGGTTTGCCCGCGGGCATGGCCACCGCCTGGCCGGCGCCAGCCTTGATGATCTCGCCGTCGATGTTGATGGTGGCCTCGCCGTCCAGGATTAGCACCAGGGCGTCGGCCGGCACCGTGTGGGCGCTGATGCCCTCGCCCCGGTCAAAGGCGAACAGGGTCAGGCTGAGAAAGGGGTTCTGGGCAAAGGTACGGCTCACCACCTGGCCGGGCTGGTAATCAACCATGTCCACCAGGTCCAGGGCCTTGGCGAACTCGATATTCTTGAGCAGTTCAGGCTTGTCCATCTGGGGCTCCCTTGATAACTTGCCGTTAAAAGCGTGGGTTTTTCACGCTACCTTCTAAAATGGAAGCCGCCGCCCGGTTTGTCAACTCGGCCCTTTTAGGGCCGGCCTGGTTTGCGGCCCGCCACGGGCCTGTCATAATAGAGCCGTTGCCCTAAAATCGTCACGCAACGGCGAAAACGGAGCCAAAAATGGCCGCCTTTTGGTATGTGTTGAAAAAAATCGTGGCCCGCTTTTTGTTCCCGGTGGGGCAGGTGATCGTCCTGTGGCTGGCCGGGGCCATAATTTGGCTGCGCTGGCCCAAGAGGCGCCTGGGGCCGGTGTTGTTGCTGCTATCGGGTTTGCTGTTGCTTTTTTATGCCATGCCGGTTACCGGCGGCTTCTTGCTGCACAGCCTGGAGAAGCGCAACTGGCACTACGCCCAGCCGGCCAAACTGCAGGCCCGAGGGGTCCGCACCCTGGTGGTGCTCAGCGGCAGCCAGCGGGGAGGGAAGCTGACCGTTGGCGACCGCTTGAGCAGCGACACCCTGCGCCGGGTGTTGGAGGGAGTGCGGCTCTGGCGGGGCATACCCGACAGCCGGTTGGTGCTCTCGGGTGGGTCCTTCATACACAAGACCGCCATCGGCGGCGCCATGGCTGAGCTGGCCTGGGACCTGGGCGTGCCGGCAAAGAAGATATTGGTGGAGGCTGATTCCTGGGACACCGACGAACAGGCCAGGCGGTTGGCCCATCTGTTGGGCAGCGAGCCTTTCGCCCTGATCACCTCGGCGTCGCATATGCCCCGGGCCCTGGCCATCTTCCGGGGCTACGGCCTCAAGCCGCTGCCCGCGCCGGCGGATTTCATCACCAAAGGCAGAAAGCTGACTTTTTATTCTTTTCTGCCTCAGGTGGGAGGCCTGAACGCCAGCGAGGTGGCACTGTATGAATACCTGGGCCTGACCTGGCTCTGGCTCAAGGAATTGGCCGGCCTTGGACCCAAGCCGATTGAAATCCCGAAAGGATGAGCCCGTGACGATCAGCGAAGACTCCAGCAACCTGAGCCCGGATTTGGTGGCCGCCCTGGGCCACCTGCACTATGGCCTGTATTTCCTCACCACCGGCGGCCCTGAGAACCCACAGGGCCTTTTGGTCTCCTGGGTAAGCCAGGTCAGCGGCGGCCCGCCCCAGATCATGGTGGCGGTGCGCCACAACCGGGCTTCGCTGGGTGCGCTCAGGGACAATAAAACTTTCGCACTAAACCTTTTGCCCAGTGGCAACCGGCCCCTGGTGGGCGATCTGGCCCGGACCAGGGCGAGTCGCTTTGAGGGCCTGGCCCTGGAAGAGGGGCCTTTGGGTCTACCGGTTCTTAGCGACGGTCTGGGAGCCCTTTGCTGCTCCATAGAGCGGCAGTGGCAGCCCGGCGACCACGTGCTGCTCTGCGGCCCGGTTGAGGGCGTGGTGTGGCGCGGCGGCGGCAATGCCTTCAGCGCGGCCGAAGTGGGTCACGCCTACTTGGGGCTCAGTTGAACCAGACGCCGGATATATTTGACGTGGTGGTGGTGGGCGCCGGCCACGCTGGCTGTGAGGCGGCCCTGGCCGCGGCCCGCCTGGGGGCCTCTTGTTTATTGGTCACCATCAACAGCGATCACATCGCCGCCCTGAGCTGCAACCCGGCGGTGGGCGGCCTGGCCAAGGGCCATCTGGTCAAGGAGATCGACGCCCTGGGCGGCGAGATGGGGCTGAACACCGACGCCAGCGGCATCCAGTTCCGGCTGCTCAACCAGGGCAAGGGGCCGGCAGTGTGGTCCAGCCGGGCCCAGGTGGACATCGAGCGCTACCCCGCGCGCATGCACCGGGTCTGCCTGAACCAGCCCAGCCTCTGGCTGCTGGAGTCCGAGGTGCGCGGCCTGAAGGTCGAAAAGGGCCGGGTGGCCGGCATCATTCCGAGCCGGGGCCCGGCCATCGCCGCCAAGAGTGTGGTCCTCACCACCGGCACTTTCCTAAAGGGCGTGATCCACGTGGGCCTCACCCAGTCGCCGGGCGGCCGCATGGGCGATCCGCCGGCCAACTCGCTCTCAGACCAACTCAGCGAACTGGGCCTGAACCTGGGCCGGCTCAAGACCGGCACCACCCCTCGTTTGGATATGCGTTCCCTGGATTTGGAGAGCCTGCCCACCCAGCCCGGCGACGAGAGCCCCCGTATGTTCAGCTTCCTGAACAGCCAACCAACGCTGCCCCAGCGGGTCTGCTGGCTGACCCACACCACCGAGGCCACCCACCAACTGATCCGCGACAACCTGGACCAGGCGCCAATGTATGCTGGTGTGATCACCGGGGTGGGGGCGCGCTACTGCCCCTCCATCGAGGACAAGGTGGTGCGTTTTTCCCACAAGGACTCACACCAGGTCTTTTTGGAACCCCAGGGCCTGGACTCGGGCCTGGTCTATCCCAACGGCATTCCCACCAGCCTGCCTCTGGAGGTGCAGCGCCAGATGGTCCGGAGCATGCCCGGTTGCCAGAACGCCTTTATCGTGCGGCCGGGCTATGCCATTGAGTACGACTACTGCGACCCCCGCGACCTGATGCCCTGGCTGGAGAGCAAGAAACTGGGTGGTCTGTTTTTGGCCGGCCAGATAAACGGCACCAGCGGCTATGAAGAGGCCGGGGCTCAGGGGCTCTGGGCCGGGGTGAACGCGGTGCGCCTGGTCAGGGGCCAGGAGCCAGCCATCCTGGACCGCTCCCGGGCCTATCTGGGGGTCTTGATCGACGACCTGGTGACCCGGGGCACCAAGGAGCCCTACCGCATGTTCACCTCTCGGGCCGAGTTCCGCCTCACCCTGCGCGAGGACAACGCGGACCTGCGCCTGACCCCCCTGGGCCGCGAACTAGGCTTGGTGGACAACCAACGCTGGGTGGTTTTTGAGGCCAAGCGGGCCGAGGTGGAGGGCGCCTGGCAGCTTTTGGATCAGGTGCGGCTCAACCCCACTGACGCCATGAATCGTGGCCTGGCCGATCTGGGCAGCGCCCCGCTGCGGCGGCCGCACACCGCCGGCGAGGTGTTGCGCCGGCCGGAGATGGACCTGACCAAGCTGGCCGCCCTGGACCCGACCCTGGAGCCCCTGAGCCGGCTCAGTCCCCAGGCCGCCGAACAGGTGGCCATCCGCGCGGCCTATGCCGGCTATGAGGAGCGCGAAAAGGAGCAGGTGGCGCGCTTCCGGGCTCAGGAGGGGGTGAGCATCCCCCATGACCTGGACTACGAGGACATGGCCGGGCTGAGCAACGAGGTGCGCGAAAAGCTCACCCGGGTCAAGCCGGCCAGCCTGGGCCAGGCGGCGCGCATCAGCGGGGTGACCCCGGCGGCCCTTGCC
>JANQFN010000243.1 GCA_028277825.1 Desulfarculaceae bacterium | reverse complement strand
CTCGTAGATGTTCCTATAGTCTTCCACCTCATGGCTGGGGGTGCCGTCGGGCTTGCGGGCGTGGATGTGCACCACCGCCGCCCCGGCCTCATAGGCCCGCTTGGCCTCGGCCGCGTATTCCTCCGGGGTGTAGGGGATGGCGGGGCACTGCTCGCGGTTGGCCACCACCCCGGACAGGGCGCAGGTGATCATGCAGGGCCGCTGGTAGTCGTGGTTTGGAGTCACCCACATGGACTGGGACATGATTGACCTCCCCGGGCGCGGCGCGCCCTATTTACCTTTGAACACTGGCTGGCGCTTCTCCTGGAAGGCCTTGAGGCCCTCTTGGGCGTCCTCGGTCTGCACCGACTCGCCCAGGGCCAGACACAGATCGTCCAGGGCTTCGTTCAAAGGCATGCCTTGCAACTTCAAATAGGCCTCCTTGCCCAGGCGCATGCCGATGGGCGAGTAGCGGGCCAGGGTGGCCAGGGTGCCCGCTACTTCTTCCTCGAATTCATCGGCCGGCACCGCCCGGCTGATCAGGCCCATGGCATCGGCCTCGGCGGTGCCCACCCGGCGGCCGGTGAGGGCCAAATCCATGGCCTTTTTCCAAGCCACGTCGCGCCAGAGCATGGCGCCCACCATGAAGGGGAAAATGCCGATGTTCACCTCCGGCGCGGAGAAGAACACGCCCTGTTTGGCGATGATGATGTCGCAGGCCAGCATCAGGCCCAGGCCGCCGGCCAGACTGGGGCCGTTCACTTTGGCCAGGACCGGCTTGGGGAAGTTGGCCAGTTTTTTAAGCATGTTGGCGTAATTCTGCATGCCGCCGCCGCTGGAGCCCTCGGCCGAGGGTATGGCCGAGCCCAGATCGGCCCCGGCGCAAAAGGCCTTGTCGCCCACGGCGCCCAAACACACCACCCGCACCGCCTCGTCGGCCTCGGCCAGGTCCAGGCCCTCCACGATGCCGGCCATCATCTCCTGGGTCAGGGCGTTGCGCCGCTCGGCGCGGTTCAGGGTGAGGTAGGCCACCCCGTCTTTCACTTCGTATAAAAGCAGATCAGTCATGACTCTCCTCGGGGGTTATCTCCACCAAAATCTCACCGGGCATCACCTTGGTCTCCACCTGGGTGTTCACCGTGGCCACCACCCCGGCGTAGGGCGCGGCCAGGGTGGTCTCCATCTTCATGGCGCTGACCACCACCAAGCCCTGTCCGGCCTCCACCGTCTGGCCCGGCTCCACCAGAACCCGCACCACCACCGCCGGCATGGGCGGGGTCACCAACTCCGGCTGGCCGCCGGCGCCGGCAGCCGTTCGCCGCCGGAGGGCGCGGTCCGCGTCGCTGACCAGATACACCCGGCCAGCCACGAACACCTGTTTGCCTTCGGGCGTGGGCGCCACAAAAGCGGGCACCTGCCGGCCGTCCAGTTTCAGGAGCAGACGGCCTGGGGCCAGGGCCCGCCAGCTAAGGCTGTGTTCAGTCTCGTTGCATACCGCCAGACCGTTTTCCGTATTCAGGGCCACCTCAGCAGCCTCGCCGTTGATTTGCAAGTTATATTTGAGCATCACTTACCCCTCACACCCGCCAGGCGCCCAGGCTCTGCCAGGGCGTGGGCCAGCCTGCCGGTTGGGCTGGCCCTTCGCCGCCGGCTGGCGCACTCAATTCGTCCACCACGTAGGCCAGCCGGGCCAGATCGGCGTGCTCCGGGTTCTGGCTCCAATCGGCGAAATGGCGCTCCAGGAAGTCGGTAAAGGTCTGGCCCTGTTGAAAGGCCTTAGACTCCAGCACGTCTATTAAGAAGGGTATGGGAGTCTGCACCCCCAGCACGGCATAGCTCTTCAGGGCGCGCAGCATGCGGGCGCGGGCCGCCTCCCGGTCCGGAGCCCAGGCGATCAGCTTGGCCAGGATGGGATCGTATTCCATGGGCACCGTGCAGCCTTCATACACCCCGCTATCCAGGCGCACCCCCGGCCCGGCCGGCTCGACCAGCAGGCTGACGGTGCCCGGACTGGGCAGAAAGTCTTGGGCCGGGTCCTCAGCGTAGATGCGGCATTGCATGGCGTGGCCGTGCTGGCTCAGATCGTCTTGCCTGAAAGGCAGGGGCTCACCGGCGGCGATCATCAGTTGCAAACGCACCAGGTCCAGGCCGGTGGTCATCTCGGTGATGGGGTGCTCCACCTGCAGGCGGGTGTTCACCTCCAGG
>JANQFN010000235.1 GCA_028277825.1 Desulfarculaceae bacterium | reverse complement strand
TGGCTGGCTGTGCCGGGCTTGGGTACAAACTGTACACTGATAGCGTAGACGTTTTTTTCATAACACACCGATAAATGCTACCCGCATCGCCAATGCCGTCCAACCTTCGCGAAATATCCGGGCTAGCGCCGGAACTATATCTATAAATGCTTGGGCGGCAGACCCGAATGCCCGCGGTGGGAGCCGGGGTTGACCATCAGGGTCACGGTGCCGTGGCCGATCAGTTCGCCGTTGTCATCAATGACCTGGGCCTCGGCCAGACCCAGGCTGCGGCCCAGCTTGAGGGTGCGGCCCTGGCAGGTGAGACGGCCTTTTTTGGCCGGGGCCAGGTAGTTCAGCTTCATCTCCACCGTGGCCGCCTCGGTGCCCTCGGGCAGCATGGAATACACCGCCCAGAAGCCGGCCGAATCGATCAGGCTGGAGATCACCCCACCGTGCACCGTGCCGTAGGGCTGCAGGTGCTGGGGGCCCAACTCTATGGCCAAATCGGCCCGGCCCCAGGCCAGGTCCACGATATCCATGGACAACAGCTTGAAATAAGTGTCAGCGGCGCGCATGGCGCGCACCATGGCCAGCCACTCGGGATTGATCTCTTTGGCTTGCGGCTCTTTGCTCACAAGGGCACCTCCACCAGTTCGCTCCCCAAAGGCACCAGGTTCCGGGCCGGGCCCTCGGCCCTGACCAGCACCGTGTTCTCCAGGCCCACCGGGCCCGAGGGCAGGAGCATCTTCAACTCCAGGGCATAGGTCTGGCCGGCGCGCACCAGGGCCGGGCTGTTCTTAAGGATATAGGGCGGCACGCCCAGCTCCTGGCCCACTCCGTGGGCGCAGAAACGGATGCCGTGGCCGCTGTCCCGGCCCAGGAACTGGCCGCCCAGGCCGTGAGCTTCAGCGAGGCCCACCGCCAGCTCGAACAGCTCGCCGCTCACCGCACCCGGAACCAGGGCCTCCAGCAGGGCGTCTTCTACAGCGGCCAGGCAGTCGTGGGCCGCCCTGATCTCCGCTGGCGCCGGGCCCAGGGTGAAGGTGCGGGTCTGGTCGGTCTGGTAGCCCTCTAAACTCACCCCGAAGTCCACGTTCAGCGGCTCGCCGGGCTGGATCTGCCGGTGGCCGGCCCCCAGGGGGAAGGCCGGCGAAAGCCCCAGCCCGTTGAAGGGGGCGTCCATGGCGCTGGGCAGCCCCCCCTCGGGCCCGGAGCTGATGTGCCAGGAATAGGTCTGCTGGTAGGTCTTGCGGGAGCGCATGTAGTCGATGGAACCCCCGGCCATGGCCCGCCGCTGCAACTCACCGGCCAGCTCCGCCTCGCTCATGCCGGGGTGGAGCAAAGCCGGTATCCGGCGGTAGAGGCCGGCCGCCAACTCACCGGCGGCGGCCATGCGCTCTATCTCCCAGGGGTCCTTGATTGCCTTCAAACTCAGCCAGGGCCCGGTGATATCGATGATCTCCACCCCGGACAAGCGTTTTTGCCAACCCAGGTAGTCCACGGCGGGCATCACGTCCAGGGTGGCGCCCAGGCGCGCCCCGGCGGGCAGGGCTTCCTGGATCAGCTCCGCCGCCTGGGTCAGGCCGCTGATGGGGGTGACCGGCAGGGGGCTCTCCGCCGCGGCCCGGCCGGCATCGCGGCGCATCAACACCAGGGCTTCGCCCGAGTCGCGCACCAGCACCAGGCCCTGCTGGCCGCTGCCGCAGGCGTAGAACACGTCGTAGGCGTCTGTAAGCAGCAGGCCATCAAGGCCTTGCTGCCGGCACAGCCCGGCGATGCGTTCCACCCGGGGCTGGATCACCTCCGGGGGCACCAGCCGGTACCAGTCGGGGAAGCGCCAGTTCACAACAACTCTTCCACCCGCTTGAGCCAGGCCAGGACCAGGGCCTCGCTGGCGGCCAGGTCCTCCAGGTCCAGCAATGACACCGGGCTGTGGATGTAGCGGCAGGGAACGCTCACCACGCCGGTGGGCACCCCGCCCCGGCTCAGGTGGATGGCCCCGGCGTCGGTGCCGCCGTAGGGCGGCTTCTTGCGCTGGGTGGCCACCCCGGCCGCCTGCCCGGCGGCCTCCAGGGACTCCACCAGATTCCAGGGCACCACCACCCGGCCGTCGGACACGGTGATGGCCGGCCCACTGCCCAGCCGGCTGGGCTGCCGGGCCTCCTCCAGGCCCGGGGTCTCGCCCATGGTGGCCTCCACCACCAGGGCCAGGTCCGGGGCCAGGTCAAAGGCGGCGGTGGCCGCGCCCCTGAGGCCCACCTCCTCGGCGGTAGAAAAGTTGAACACCAGCCCGCAGGGTGGCAGATCGCCCGAGGCGGCCAGATCGGCCAAGACCGAGACCAGGATGGCGCAGCCGGCCCGGTCGTCCAGGTTGCGCCCGTAGAAGCGGTTAGCGCCCAGGGGTCCGCAGCCGGCGGCGATCACGCCGGGGGTGCCCACCTCCACCCCGGTGGCGGCCACCGCCTCGGCCCCGTCCATACCGGTGTCCACGAAGAGCTTTTCCCAGGGCAGCGCCTTGTCCTTCTCCGCCGCCTTTTCCACATGCGGCGGCAGCAGGCCCACCACCCCGGGCACATGCACGCCGGGTCGGGGCTGCAGGGTCACCTTGGAGCCGGGCAACAGGCGCTGATCCAGGGCGCCCAGGGGGGCCACCCGCAAGAAACCTTGGGCGTCGATGTGCTGCACCACCAGCCCCACCTCGTCCATGTGGGCGTCCAGCATCACCAGGGGCCG
>JANQFN010000209.1 GCA_028277825.1 Desulfarculaceae bacterium | reverse complement strand
TGCCACCAGGCCGCCAGCGGACAACAAAACGCTGGCACGTAACCCCCACCGGCGCCACTTTCTTCCCTTACCTGCTTTTTTTCTAGCCAGCCTAACTCGCCTCAGCCAGTGCCACCGGGACCTCGCGCAACTGGGCCCGGGCGGCAAGTTCCGGCGAGTCCAGGTCTACAGTTAGACGCAGGGCGCGCAGGCCGTGCACCCCGGGCAGGTCTTCCAGGGCGTGGCGTTCCACCTGTTCGGTGAGCAAGCCCTCTTCCTGCAGATATTCGATGTGGCGCCGCATCTCCCGGGCCTCGGCCATTTGCGAGTACACCACCGCGATTTGGCCCGGCTGGGTCAGGCGCTCGCCGCCTTCGATCACCGCCTTGTCCAGACGGGAACGCACGATCTCGTGACGCACGTCATAGGCGCCGTCCACGTCGAAGCGCTTTTCGTCGTAGCGAAAGCGGATGGACAGCGGTGTGTCCTGCACCAGGATCAAGTGGGCGGTGTCCAGGGCCACGGGCAGCTCCTGCTTGAGCTGCTCGGTGTGCCAGGCCAGGCCGCAGGTGACCATCAATTGCCAGAGCCTCAGGTTGCGCAAGTAAAGGCTGCTGTAGTCGCCGTCCGGGTTCAGGGAGGCGCCCAGATACATGAGGTAGTCCACCCCGTCGGTGCGGTGGCGCTGGTAGTAGTGGGGCACCGTGGCCTGCAGCTCGGCCTCTTCCTGGTCCAGATAGGCGGCCAGGCGTTCGTTCAAGAGCGATACGCTCTGTTCGAACAGGCGGCGTTTGTTGTAGACCGTGCCCAGGGAGGGGTCCACCTGGACGCGGTAGGCGGCGATGGCCTCTTCCACCTCCGGTCCCTGCTTGGCCAACTCGTCGAAGATGGTCTCCACCTCCTGGCGCATGAAGGAGGCCACCGCGGTCTCGTCGCGGCTTTTGAGGCCCTGACTGAGGTGCTCTTTTTGGCGCTGCAAACGGCCGGCCAGCTCCTTGAGGATGGGCATGGGCCGGGCCTCTTGCGCCCGTTGGACCACGGCCAGTCCCAGATCCAGATGTTGGCTCAGGTCCTGGGCAATGGCCCGGTTGCGCTCATTGGAGGAGCCCCGGATGTCGCTGGCACCGTAGAGGGGCAACACGTCGCGGAAGATGATGGGCTCCATCTCGCCGCCCTGGCCGGTGCGCAAATGCTCCAGGTGCTTGAAGGCCGCCTCCTGAAAGCGCCACTCCACCGCGGGATGCACCGCGGTGCACTGCTGCTTGATGATGGACTGCACCTGCTTGTCCAGGTCCTCCAGGGCGTTGTGGATGGCCACGGTGAACAGGGGTTGTATCTGGGCCATGATTAAGGCGTCGCCGGCGCCGAATTCGCCTGGATTGCTGCTGCCCAGATCCAACACCCCGATCAGCTTGCCCTGGAAAAACAAAGGCGCGGCCATCAGGCAGCGGATGCCCTTTTCGGTGAAGGCCTCTTGCCACTGGGCCAGTTCGGGTTCTTGCTGGACATCGGGCACCAGGATCACATCCTCGCTGTGACTGAGACGTTCGAAGAGGCTGCCCTTGAATTCCTCCAGGGGGACGTGCAGCGAGTCGCCGAAGATGCACATCTGCTTCAGTTCACAACCGGTGTTTAGCACCATCACCCGGTCGTTATGTATGGCCATCAGGCTGGCGATCAACTCCGAGCGCTTGAACAGAGTCCGGAGATTTTGCTGCACCCGGTCGAAGCCGGTCTGCGTGACGATGGAATCCTGGGAGATCAGGTCGCGGCTCAGGGCCGAAATAACCCTGGTGGGGGTCACCTCCACCGCCTGCAGGGTTACAAATCCCTCGATACGGAAATTTTCCGGAGGCAGGATTTCCTTGAGGGCCGTGGGGTTGGCCAGGTTCTCCATGATAAAGGCCTTGTCCCTTTCGCTGAGAGAGGGCAGGCCGTTGAGGGCCTTTAAGCGCAGAAAACGGAAATCCAAGTCAAAGGCGAAATGCTTGTTCAAGCCGGTTTCCGGATCAAAGGCAGTGCTGATCATGGGTATTTCCATCTTCGAGCCCAGGTCGTAAAACTCCTTGAGAATAAATTGATAGGCCCGCATGGCCCGGCTGTGCATCAACTCTTCTTCGTCCATCCCGTCATATCTGGGGTTGAAACGGCCTTGTTTGCCCAAAAACATTTGATCGAAACGAGGCGAGTAGTGAAAGGCCTGCAAGGTGAAGGGCACCATGGCCGCGAAGGTGTGGCTTTCCCAGGAGGCGGGCGGAAACACCAGGCTCATCAGACGCAAAACGGTGCCACGGTGTTCTTCCAAAAGAGCCAGGTCCCGGATGGGCTGGCTGAGCACCGGCTCGTTGGCCAGGCGTTTTGCAAAGTCATCGCCCAGAGGATGGCGCGGCCAAACGCCTTGGGCAACCTTTTTCTGGGCATACTCGATCAGTGGCTCCAGAGAGAGCACGCAATCAAAGGGGTAATACTTGAGTATATTATCCATAGGACACCACCTGGTTCAGCCTTGACGTATAGGGAACTGGCGACAGCCGGTCCGGCCAGCCCCCTGATCCGGAAAAGCGGACCTGGCTGCGCCCTGTACGGCGGCGGCTGAGCTTGCCGGCCATACTTTAAAATTGTACCGCTTTTTAATCTGTTTTGCCGCTGGGGTTGCCCGTGGTGAAAGGCTAGCCTTTGAAATACCCCTTGGGCACCACGGTGATGCCCCGGGGGGTCACCGTGAAACGCTCGGCGTCGCGGCGGGGGTTAACCCCGATCTCAGTGCCCTCGGGCAGGTGGTTGGACTTGTCGATGATGACCTTTTTCAGGCGGCAATGGCGGCCCACGATCACGTCGTCCATGATCACGCTCTCATCCACCTGCGACCAGGATTGCACCACCACGTTGGGCGAGAGCACCGAGCTTCTCACCACCGCGCCGCTGATTATGCAGCCCTGTCCCACCAGGGACTCCAAGGCGCGGCCGGCACGGTGAGGGGCTTCGCGCTGTTGGTCGAAGACGAACTTGGCCGGGGGCAACTGGCGGCGGTAGGTGCGCAGGGGCCAGAGCTGGCCGTAGAGGTTGAAGTAAGGGTCCACTCCGCACAAATCCATGTTGGCGTTCCAATAGGCGTCCAAATCGCCCACGTCGCGCCAATAGCCGGAATCGCCCGAGCGTTTTTCCAGCACTCGGCGCCTGCGGCCGCTTTTGCCGGTGACCCAGTTGAAGTCCCGGATGCGGTTGCTGGCCTTGTAGGGATAGGCCATGACCCGGTATTTGCCCAAAAGGGTGGGAATGATGTCGTGGCCAAAGTCAGTGCCTTCGATTTTGGCCAGGATATCCAGGAGCACTTTTTTGTCGAATAAATAGATGCCCATGCTGGCCAGGGCGCGGTTGGGGTCGCCGGGGATGCACACCGGGTCCTGGGGCTTTTCGTGGAAGGCCCTGATGTTGAAGTCTTGATCCACCTCCACCACGCCGTAGGCGCAGGCCATGGCCCGGTCCACCTCGATCACCGCGATGCTCACCTGGGCGCCGCTTTTGCGGTGCCGTCTTTTAAACAGGGAATAGTCCATCTTGTAGACGTGGTCGCCGGAGAGGATCAGCACATGGCTCAGGCCCTGGTCCCGCTGCAAAAGATAGGCGTTTTGGCGCACGCTGTCAGCGGTGCCTTGATACCAGCGCTCGCCAGTGCGCATCTGGGGGCTGACGATGCGCAAAAAATGCCCCAGATCATAAGAGAAGATGTTCCAGCCCGCCTCCAAATGGTCCACCAGGGACTGGCTCTTGTATTGGGGCAGCACCATGATCTTGTAGATGCCGCTGTTGACCGCGTTGGACAGGGTCAAGTCGATGAGGCGGTAGGCGCCGCCAAAGGGCACCGAGGGCTTGGAGCGGTCTCGGGTCAGGGGGGCCAGGCGTTCGCCCTTGCCACCAGCCATGATGATGGCCAAGGTGTCTTTCACGATTCGCTCTCCGTTGCCGCCTCACCTTCCGGTTCGGGGCAATCATCTTCCATGGGCTGGATAAAGTGCAGGCGGTATACCTCAATAAGCGATAACAACAGGGCCAGCACCATGGGCCCCAGGATGAGGCCGGCCACGCCGAAGGTGGCCAAGCCACCCAACACGCTGAAAAAAATCAGCAGGGAATGCAGGCCAGCGGCCTTGCCGATGAGCCGCGGCCGGAGGAAGTTGTCCGAGATCACCGCGGCGATCAGGCACCAGGCCATCACGCCCACCGCCTGGCCCACGTTGCCCACCAGGATCAGGTAGAGGCCCGCGGGCAGCCAGATCACGGCGGTGCCCACCAGTGGTATGACCGAGGCGAAGATCATCACCGTGCCCCAAAAAGGCGCGTTGGGCACTCCAAAGATGAAAAAACCCAGGCCGCCCAACACACCCTGTATGAAGGCCAGCACCACGGTGCCGGTGAGGGTGGCCCGCATGATGCCCAGCACCTCGTCCTTGATCTGGTGATTCATGTCCGAGGGCAGGGGGCTGAGCGCCGCCAGGCGGTCGGCCGCCTTGTGCCCGTCCATGAGCAGATAGAACAACACGATCAACATCAAAACGAAATCGATCACCACGTTGGTGATGCCCGCCAAAAACCCGGTCAGGTTGGAATAGAGCAGGTTGGAGATTTTTTGCACCAGTTGGCCGATGTGGCCCATGACATCGGACCGGCTTATGCCCAAGGAATCCTGCAGGCGGTCCACAAAGGGGCCCAGCCGCGCCCAGCCCTGCTGCATGGTCTTTTGCCAGGCTTCGCTCTGCACCTCCTGGCTGACCGTGTTGTATAAATCCAGGGCCTGGCTGGCGATTATGCCGGTGAAAAAATAAAGCGGCGCCACTATGACGATGATGAAAAGGCACACCGTGATGGTTGAGGACAAAACCCGGCGGCCGCCCAAAAAATCCATGATGCGGGCATAAACCGGGCCGCCCACCACCGCCAGCACCACCGCCAAAAAGATGGGCATCAAAAAGGGCTGCACCATGCGGTAGGAGACAAACAAAATCAACAGGAAACTGATGCCGAAAAACCAGCGGCTGACCGAAGTGGCAAATGGTTTGGAGTCTTGGGGGCGTTCCATAATCAAAGCGCCTCGCGCCAGGCCCGGGGCAACAGCCGGGCATGAGAGGTTGAGTCCAGGCGGCGGCGGGCAGAGGCCACCCGTTCCGGGTCCACATCGCACAGGGCCAGGCCCACGCCGGACTCGCATTGGGCCAACACCTCACCCCAAGGGCCCACGATCATGGACTGGCCCCAGCTTTCGCGGCCGCCGCCGTGGGGGCCCCACTGGGCCGCGGCCAACACGTAACAGGCGTTTTCCAGGGCCCGGGTGCGCACCAAAAGCTCCCAGTGGTCCTGGCCGGTGCCCTTGGTGAAGGCGGCGGGCGCGGCCAAGATAGTGGCGCCCTTGAGGCGCAGCCGGCGGTACAGCTCTGGAAAGCGCAAGTCGTAGCAGATGCTTAAGCCGATTGTCCCCACAGGGGTGTCCACTGTGACCACCCTGCGTCCCGCCCGGATGTAGCTGGATTCCTCCCACTTGGCCTGGCCGGGCATATCCAGGTCAAAGCGGTGAATTTTCTGGTAATAGGCCTGGAGGCGGCCCTGGTCGTCCAGTACCGGGCAGGTGTTGAACACCCGGCCCGCGCCCCGGGAGAGTTGGGCAAAAGAGCCGCCCACGATCCACAGGCCCAACTCCTTGGCCTGCTCAGCCAGAAATTCAACCACCGGTCCGCGCAGGGTCTGGGCCGCCTCAGGCATCTGTCTCATGTCAGCCAGATAGGAGAAATGTTCGGGCAACACCGCCAGCCTGGCGCCGGCTTCTTTGGCCTGGGCCAGAAGCCGGGCTGCCACCTCCAGGTTGGCCTGGCGGTCCTCGTTGGCCTGGGTCTGTAACACGGCGCAGATCATGCTAGCATTATAGGGCCTTGGCAGTCCTATCCCCAAGCCAAAATAGGGTTACATGCGCTCGGTTGCCGGGGGCAGAGCGGTATGTTAGCATGAGCGCGGACAGCCGAGTGTGGTTTGGCCCAGGAGGTGAAATGCTCTCGCCCCAAGACCTGGATGAACTGCTCACCCAGGCCCGCCGCAATGAGCAGATTCAGCAGCGGTTGGACCGGGTTGAGGAGTTTTTACTGGCGCCGCACGACTTGCGCGGCCTTTTGGCCAGCCTGCCGGCCACCGTTGCCCAGGTCTACCGGGTGGAGGCAATCAGCCTGGCGCTTTTACAGGAGCATGACGGCCTGGGCGAGGCCCTGGCCGGTCCCGGGGCCCTGGAGCTGCCCGAGGCCTGTTTTTTCAGGCCGCGCAAGGAGTTGCGCCTTTTGCTGGCAGACCTGGAAGGCCCCTTTTTGACCAGTGATGTCAGCCGGGAACTCAGGGACTGCTTTTTCCCGGGCAGGGGGCGCCTGGGCTCCATGGCGGTGTTGCCCCTGTGGGTGGGCGGGCAAATGCTGGGTTGCCTGAATTTGGGTTCAGCTTCATCCCAGCGCTACCAACCGGCCCTGGACACCCATTTTTTGGAGAGGCTGGCCCGCAAGGCTGCCTTTGGGCTCAACGCGGCCCTGATTTTGGAGCGCTCGCGGCGCATGGAGCAGCGCCAGGCCGTGGTGGAGATGGCCGGCGCGGCCTGCCATGAGCTGGCCCAGCCCCTGGCCACCTTGGAATTGGGCCTGGAAAAACTCAGGCGCTCCTTGACCGATGATGACACCCGGCGCCAGGACCTGGAAGGGCTCATGGGCCAGATCGAGCGTTTGGGCGAGATGATCCAACAGATCAGCCAAGTTAACGAGTACGTGACCAGGCCCTATGCCCAGGGCCTGCGCATAGTGGATTTGGAGGCGGCCAGCGGCGAGGAGCCCGGCTAGCCCCACCCTGTGGAGAGGGGGAGTTGATGAGCGAAGAGGCCTGTATTTTCTGCGACATCGTGGCCGGCAAGGTGCCCTGCCACAAAGTCTATGAGGACGACCGCACCCTGGCTTTCATGGACATCAACCCAGTGGCTCCGGGTCATGTGCTGGTCATTCCCAAAACCCACTACGAAAACCTCTTGGGCCTGACCCCTGGTGATTTGGCCGCAGTTCACCAGACCAGCCAGAAGATCGCCGGCGCCATCATCACCGGCCTCAAGATGCCGGGTGTGGCGGTTTTGCAACTCAACGGCAAGGGCGCCAACCAGGTGGTGATGCACTATCATGTGCACTTGATTCCGCGCAACCGGCCCAAAGACGGCATCGAGATCCTGGAGTGGGAACCCAAGCCGGGCAACACCAGGTCCATAAAAAGTAAGCTGCAAAAAATACAGGATGCTTTATAGTTAAATCATTTTATTAATATTTTTTGTTTAAATTAAAACACGGTCTTTTAAATGACTTTTTACTCTCAGCCGCCATCCAGGGGGTGGCGGTTGCGCATTTTGGGGCAAAGGCACTTTTTCACCGCCAATCCCTAGATCCATTAACATGCTTTGCTCCTGGCCATGACAGGCTGGTTGGCTGGTCTATTTTCTTGGCAGCGCTTGTTTCATGCGGCCCATGAACTGATCGGGCGGTATGAAGTCCACCACACGCAGCCGCTTGATTTCCTGTCCCCGGGTATTTAGAAAGACCACCGTTGGCACCCCCTTGACACTGTATTTTTTGAGCAGCCTGGGGTGCAGGGCCGCGTCCTCCTGGGTCAGGTCCACCTTGACCATGACAAAGGACTGGCCCGCCAGGCTGACCACCTGTTTGTCGTGCAGGGTGATCTCCTCCAATTGGCGGCAGGGTGCACACCAGTCCGCATAGAAGTCAATTATCACCGGCTTGTCCTGTTTTTGGGCCCGGGCCAGCACCTCCGCGGAATAGGGCTGCCAGGCTACACCCGGCCCCAACAGTAGCCAGGCGCCGGCCAGGTAGGTGGCCAGCACCACCCCGGCCACGCCGGCAATGCTACGCATCCATTGAAAGCCCTTGAAATCGGCGGTGCTTTTTTCCAGCCAGCCCAAATGCACCCCGCCGGCCAGGATCACCGCGGCCAACAGCGGATGGCGCCAGCCCGGGGGCAGCAGCGGTCCGATGAAGTAGGCTGCCATGGCAAACAGGACCCAGCCCATGAGCTTGCGCACCCAATTCATCCACTGGCCCGATTGGGGCAGGGCGTCTATGCGGCTGGAGAACAGGGCCAGGACGAACAGAGGCAAGCCCAGGCCCAGGCTGAGGCAGAAGAAGATGATGAAGCCCAGCCAGGCGCTGCCCAGGCTGGCCACCCAGGTCAACAGGCCCAGGATGAAGGGCCCGATGCAGGGCGCGGCC
>JANQFN010000175.1 GCA_028277825.1 Desulfarculaceae bacterium | reverse complement strand
GATCACCCGGGCGTGGACGGGGTGGTGGCCCTGGGCCACGGCACTGGCTGCGGCCAACCGCCGTCGAGCCCCGGTTTCGACCACCTGCGCGCCGCCCTGGCTGGCTACGCCCGTCACCCCAACTTCGCCGGGGTGCTGGTGGTGGGGCTGGGTTGCGAGGCCAACCAACTGGACTCTTTTTTGGAAAACATGGATCTGGCCGAGGGCCCGCTGCTCAGGGCCATGAACATCCAGGAGGCCGGGGGCACCCAAAAGACGGTGGACTGGGGCCTGGGCATTTTGGGCGAAATGCTGCCCGCCGCCGGCCAGGCCCAGCGCCAGGCGCTGCCGGCCAGCCACCTCTGCCTGGGCCTGGAGTGCGGCGGCTCCGACGCCTACTCCGGCCTCACCGCCAACCCCGCCCTGGGCGCGGCGGTGGATCTCTTGGTGGCCCACGGCGGCACCGCCATCCTGAGCGAGACTCCGGAGATCTACGGGGCGGAACACCTCCTGACCCGGCGGGCGGTGAGCCAGGAGGTTGGTGAGAAACTGGCCGACCGCATCAAGTGGTGGGAGGAGTATGTCAGCCGAAACGGGGCCAGCCTGGACAACAACCCCTCGCCGGGCAACAAGGCCGGCGGGCTGACCACCATCCTGGAAAAATCCCTGGGCGCGGTGTCAAAGGCCGGCACTACGAACCTGGTGGAGGTGTATGAGTACGCCCAGCCGGTGGCGGCCCAGGGCATGGTGTTTATGGATACGCCGGGCTATGACATGGTCTCCATCACCGGCATGGTGGCCGGCGGCGCCAACCTGGTCTGCTTCACCACCGGCCGGGGGACGGTGTGCGGCTCCAAGCCGGCCCCCAGCCTGAAGCTGGCCACCAACAGCGCCATGTACCGGCGCATGGCCGATGACATGGACCTAAACTGCGGGGCCATCGTGGACGGCGAGGCCACGGTGGAGCAGATGGGCCGCAGGTTGTTCCAACTCATCCTGGACACCGCCTCGGGCCAGCCCAGCAAGAGCGAGGCCCTGGGCTTCGGCGATCAGGAATTCGTGCCCTGGCAGGTGGGGGCGGTGTTGTAGAATCAAGTTAGCATCCCTTGCCTAGGAGGAAGCGGCATGAAGCGCCGGCGACCCCAATCCTTGCAGCGCAGGCTGGCCGGGGCGGCGCTGTTGGCCCTGCCCTTGTTCTTGGCCGCCTGCATGTGGCAGATTCCCCTGGCCACGCCCAAGCAGGACCAGCGCTACAAGAACCTTACCCCGCCCCAGGACCAGGCCCTGCTGTACCTGATACGCATCCCCCAGCCCAATGAGGGCGGATCGGTGGGCACCAGGGTTTTCCTGGACGGCGCCGGCTTCGGCACCGTGATCGGCGGTTCTTACCTGGTCGCCGCCCTTCCCCCGGGGCAACACCAGGTTTTCGTGCAGCTGCACACCGCCACCAGCCTGACCCTGGATATGAAGGCCGGTCAAACCTATTACGTGGAACAGGGCATGAAGGTGGCCAGCGGCCAGTTCCGGGTCTGGCTGCGCCAGGTGGATGCCGCTCAGGGACGTAAGTCGCTGGAAAAATGCCGCTATAGCATCAAAAATGAGTTCGGGCACACCCTTCCCTAACCGGCAATGCTGGTGCTCCAATCCGGGCCAAGCCCGGGACCGCACTGGCCAATCGGAACCTTTGGAGCTTCCTTTAACCCCCATACGGGAGTTCATCCCCGCGGCTTGCGGCGGGGGTGTTCATACTGATCCGGTCTGTTTTTACTTGACATTTATTATTATTTCTATATTAGTATATTAATATATTTAGTGGAAGGCATATATGGAAGACCAGTTTCTGGAGGAAGCCGCCGAGATGCTCAAGGTAATGGGACACCCTCTGCGGCTTCGCATAGCCCAATATCTGGAGGGGGGTGAGCGCAAGGTGGGGGAGATCGCCGACGCCCTGGGCGCGGCCCAGTCGGTCACTTCCCAGCACCTCAAAGCCATGCGGGTGCGCGGCCTCTTGAACTCGCGCCGCGAGGCCACCTGCGTCTTCTATTCCATCGCCCGCCCCGAGGTTTACAAAATCATCGACTGTATCCGCGAAAGCGCCAAGCGCGCCGCCGAATCGGATCAACCCCAGGCCGCCGCCGGGCGGCGCTAGAGAGTGAGGTTACGCCATGGACCCCGAAGTCAGCGCTTATATCGAAAAGACCGTTAAAGAGACCCTGGAGGCCGAGATAGAGCAGCGCGTGCAGGCCGCGTTAAAGGCGGCCAAAGGCCCGGACAAGGCGGCCATCATCGCCTCCAAGGGCAGCCTGGACATGGCCTATCCCCCTCTGATCCTGGCCGCCACCTGCGCCGCCCTGGATATCGAGTGCGCCGTGTTCTTCACCTTCTACGGCCTGGACATCCTCAACAAGAAAAAGAACGCTCATTTGGGCGTGCCGCCGGTGGGCAACCCGGCCATGCCGGTGCCGGTGCCCAACATCGTCGGCATGTTGCCGGGCATGACCGCCATGGCCACCAGCATGATGAACGGCTGGATGGGCAAGGCCGGCGTGCCCACCATCCCAGAGCTCCTGGATGAATGCATTGAGGAGGAGGTCAAGCTCATCGGCTGCCAGATGACCATGGATGTCATGGGCGTCAAGCGCGAAGACCTGATCGACGAGATCGAGGTGGGCGGCGCAGCCACCTTCTTGAACTACGCCACTGACTGCAACATCACTCTGTTCGTCTAAGCCGCGTTTGCAATCAAACTTCGGGCCCGGTCACCGGTTTGGTGGCCGGGCCCGCTTTTTTGCCAAGCAGAATATTCCAAAGCCCTTGACTTGAGGCGACCGGGACGTTTACCAAGGTATGGGCCTCAGGAGTTTGTTTGCGGATATATTTGATGCGAATCGGGTTACTTTAAGATCAACGGAGAGTGTCATGCAGGAGCTGGTACGGCTGAGCGCACGCCGCGTGGTGGAGCTATTGAAAAAGGGCGAGGTGAGCCCCGAGGAGTTGATTGATGCCGCCATGGAGCGTATCGCCGCCACCGACGGCGAGATCAACGCCCTGCCCACTCTCTGCCCGGAGCGGGCCAAGGCCCACGCCGCCCGCCTCAGGGCCGATGTGCCCAGCGATCCGCCGCCCTGGTATCTCCACGGCCTACCCATCGCAGTCAAGGACCTGCAGGATGTGGCCGGGGTTCGCACCACCTACGGCTGCCGCATATTGGCCGGCAACATACCCGAATCCTCTGAGCTCTCGGTGCAGCGCCTGGAGGGCAACGGCGCCCTGGTAATCGCCAAGTCCAACACCCCTGAATTCGGCGCCGGCGGCAATACCTTCAACGAGGTGTTCGGCGCCACCACCAATCCCTGGGACACTCGCACCACCTGCGGCGGCTCCTCCGGCGGCTCGGCGGCGGCCCTGGCCGCGGGCCA
>JANQFN010000136.1 GCA_028277825.1 Desulfarculaceae bacterium | reverse complement strand
ACAACTGCATGGCCCTTGCCGAGATAAGCATGGACGGCAGAAAAATCTCATTTCTGGCGTATTGCTCGCCCACTTCATTCATGGCCGGAATCATAATATTATTCAATATCCCGAGAGGATCGGCGTTTTCATCAATTTTATCTTTAATAGCAGAGACGGCCTGCTCTTTTTTCCCCGCGCAAATTGCTTCAAACAGCATGTCGTTGTTATCCATATTAAAGGCCTCCTTTATGGCTGAACCGCTTCTTGGGCTATTTTCATTATCTCTTGCCCTTTTTGGGGATCAATCTTATCAAACTCGGCTTGCTCCATTATGGCGAAATAGGCCCGGTCCAGCCGGTCAAATATATCCAAAGAGTGATCGACTTTATCAAGATGGTAATATTTACCTCTCCACAAATACTTGTTCATATTTTCCACCGTATGATCTTCTGCTATGTAAACTCCCCCTCTGATTTCCCTTATCATGTCCAGGGGCAGCGTTTCAGAATTAATTTCCACCGGGTTGAGCTCTTTTTGGGCCATGTCAATCAACTCGTTGGTAAAAATTAGCCCGTGGGGTGAATAAATCAGCCCGGTTTCAAGAGCGCCGATGCCCCAGTAGCCGTCGGTTATGCCCAGATATGAATCTCTGAAATTGTAGGTCATTTCAAAAACCGCGTCTTGATTGAACTCGTAGGCATTGGAGCAAAGAGTGGTGCCGTCGCAGGTGGGTATACCCAGCAGATTCCTGAGCATGGATATGCGGAGTTCCTCTCCGAGGAAGTTTTCCGGCATGCCGCCGACTTTGCCGTTAGCCTGATCCATATAGGTCGAATGATACATGTCCACCGAGGGAAGGCCCGGTTTGATTAACTGTGCCAAAATAATGCCGAACAGAGTGGTGGATACGCCGAGCAATATGTTCCCGGGAATGGTGACCGGGCCGGATAGGCCTCCCACCGGCATGGTGGAGACAAAGCAGGGAAGATCATATTCCGCGCAAAGCCGTATTTGTTCCAGCAAAAAAGTGGGCCACTTTAGCATTAACCCGCTTACAATGGGCGCTATGAACGGTTTCGCGCTTAGCTCTTCCCTGCTCTCCCTGACCACGAGAGCCATTTTTATCAGGTTTTCCAGTTCCACGGGATAGTTGCCCGCGCCGAGCATCATGGGCATATTGGTATTGCAGATGACATTTGCGTTGTCAAAATTGTAATTGTCAGTGGCAATAACGTTGCCATTTACATGAATGTGGGGCAAATAGTTCATCATCCTGACTGTTTCAAGCAGTGCTTCGCTGTTTGCCGGTTCAACTTTTTTTGTATATGGATTATAAAAAGAGGGGGCCCGCATGTCTCCAATGACATATTTCTTATCTTTGCCGCCATACTCTATATAACTGTCTCCAGCTCTATCCCACCACTTGAAAGAGCTGGGAACCTGGGAAAGGGCCTGCTGGGCAACCTCAACCGGTATTTTTACAATGTAGTCATCTGTTACTGTACATTTATTGGCCCGAAAGGTTTCAATCGCGAATTCATTGTCATCAATTTCAATTCCCGTGGTCGCCAAATACTCCAAAATCGCATCCAGCAGTATTTTTTCATTTTTCAGTTCCATGTCGCTTCCTTTGGCTTTGTATGTGACATGAATTGCCCCGCAAGGCCTTTCTGGATCAATGAAGGAGCTACCCTCCCAAGTTACGCGGCCTATGCCGCGTGGCGCCTATTTTGCACCCTGCAAGGCATCCGCCGCAAGTAAATCCGCCAGCCGGAGAGCTTGCGGCGGATACTGCCGAATGTCCTTTTTTGTCCTACGGGGAGTCATCTTCCCTGTCCTTGAGTGGCAGGTCTTCGGCCCGGCACACCCCCCGCGCCTCCAGGGCCTCTTCCACCGCCCGGCGGATGGCGCTTATCTTTGCCTTGTCCGCCTGTTCGCGCATGTACAGCGCCACCAGGCGGGAGATAATAATGGCCACGTACATCTGGCCGGCCACAGCCAAAAACGACGCCGCTACCCTCCCCTGGTCGGTGCGGGGTACGATGTCACCATAGCCCAGAGTGGTGAGGGTCACCAGGCTGAAATAAAAGGCCTGGCTACCGGTGGTCAAGTCGCCTTGCTCGCCAGCCAGGTTGAAGGCCAGGTGCACATGATGGTCCACGTATAAGAATATCCCCGTGCCCAACACACCCAGCAGTAAATAGCCCACAATGCCGGCGAACACCGCGTTCATGTCCACCCGGTCGCTAACGAACAGGCGGCGCACCATGGAGGCCACGCCCACCGCGAACAAAATGATGAAAAACAGGCTGATGCCTTGTTCGTCTTCCATGTAAAAAATCAAATAAAACTCAAGAGCCAGGATAAAAAGGGAAAGGACGCCGGTAAGGACACCGCGCCGGCGCTCGTCCTTTACCCTGGAAAAAACCAAACGGCTGATCTGGTTGGCCACGAAAATCACCAATAGTCCGGTCATGCCGTACTTGGCCCAATTGCCGTGAATCAGGCTGTCGATGACGATCAAGCTGATTATCAAGATACAGCTAATCACGAATTTGGTGCTGTTGTACCAGTTCCAAAGATTGGTCAAGGCAGCCATGCGCCCCCTCTCTCAGCCGGCTTCGGCCAGACCCAGGCGCCGCCCCCAACGCCTGATGGTTTCTTCTTTTATCTCAGATAGCCCTTTGCCGGTCAATTGCGGGTCTTTATCCAGCCATTCGGCGATTAGGTTGCGCATGGCGGGCACTAACTCGGCGTCGCGCTGCCAGCGGGCCACCTTGAACGGCGGCAGCCCAGACTGACGCCGGCCCAGGGCCTCGCCCGGTCCGCGCAAATGCAAATCCGCCTCGGCGATGGCCATGCCGTCCAAGCTGGCGGCCAGCACCTCCAGCCTCTGCTGGGCCAGCTCGCCGGGTTTGCCGCCCGCCACCAGCAAACAGGCGCCGGGCCG
>JANQFN010000126.1 GCA_028277825.1 Desulfarculaceae bacterium | reverse complement strand
GAACTCCCGACTGTAACTCCTCCGCTTTTTCACCATTAAACACCTCCAAACATGTCATATCATGATTTGCAAGGTGTCCACAAAAACGGGGGAACTTCAGGGTTTATCCCCGCCCGTCGCCATCTAAAAAGAAAAAGAAGGGAGGGGATAAACCCCTCCCCTACAAGGAACCGGGACAGTATCCTCAGGCGATCTTGCTGTAGAGCCGGATGTCGGGCTCGGCCGCCAGCAGCGGAGCCATAGCCTGGCGGCCCTGGGCCAGATGCTCGCTCTTGGCATGCGCCCCCAGGGCGGCCATGTCGCGCCACTCCTCGTAAAAAGCGAAATCGGCCGCGTCCTTGCTGTTCTGCATGGGGCCGTAAAGCAGGCAGCCGTCCTCGGCCCGGGTGGGCTCCACCAGGGCGGTGAGCACTTGTTTCAATTCTTCTTCCTTGCCCTCCTGGGCCTTGAACATGGCGATAACGCACACCACTGAATCAGACATTTTTCCTCCACTTGATAAATTTGGGTTGGCCGCACGCGGGCCAGCATAGCAGATAGGGCAGTGGAGGGGCAACGCCAGCCGGGCCCCTGGCCAGTGGCGGCGGGGTGTGCCATTATAGGGGGTAAATCAACCGAAGATTATCAAGGCCCGGTCGGGCGTAAAGGAGAGGCCCCATGGCGGCGGACAGCACATCAAGCGGCGGCATCGTGGCCCAGGGCCTGGCCGAGCAGGCGGCGCGGGAAAAGACCTATCGCGAAAAGGCCCTGAAGATGTTCCCTTGGGTCTGCGCCCGCTGCGGCCGCGAGTTTTCCGGCAAGCGGCTGCGGGAGCTGACCGTGCATCACAAGGACCACGACCACGACAACAATCCGCCTGACGGCAGCAACTGGGAGTTGTTGTGCATCTATTGCCACGACAACGAGCACCAGCGTTTGACCGAGGCCGCGCAGCAAGGCGCCGAACCCGGCACCGGTGAGCCAGGCGACGCCGCCACTTTCAAGCCCTTCGCCGCCCTGGGCGACCTGCTCAAGGATAAGAAGTAGACCGCCTGCTGGAGCCGGCCTAGGCGATCTTGCCGTAGAGCCCGATCACCGGTTCGCCGTCGAGCATGTCGGCCCGGGCCTCGCGCGCCTTTTGCAGATGCTCGCTCTTGATGTGCGCCTTGACCGCGTCCATGTCCCGCCACTGCTCCACAAAGGCGAAATCGGTCTCATCCTTGAGATTTTGCAACAGTTCGTAGGACACGCAGCCGTCTTCGGCCCGGGTGGGCCCGATCTGGCCCAATAGAATCTCTTTGAGCGGCTCCACTTGATCGGCTTTAGCCTTGATCAGGGCCACGATGCGCACGCTGGAATCGGACATGGCTGGTTCTGCTCCGCTAGAGGTTTGGAAAGTGGCCCAGTATAGCAGCGGCGGAGAGTCAATAAAGCCTTTTTCATCGGTCCCGGTACTTTCCTGGCCAACGCCCCGGCTCTTGACCTTACCCCCGGCAAAAAGCTTATCCTGTAAGTAACCCAAGGAGTTAGTCATGGCTGAAGAGAAGGTGGGGCGGGTGACCCATTTCTACGGACGGCCCATGGTGGCGGCGGTCTTGATCAGTGCGGGCAGCATCAAGATCGGCGACCGCCTGGCCTTCAGGGGCTACACCACTGATTTCGAGTCTATGGTCTCCTCCCTGCAGGAGGAGCACCAGTCCATCGCAGAGGCCGGCCCCGGCCAGCACGCCGGCATCCAGGTGCCGGAGAAGGCCCGCCCCGGCGACTGGGTCTACAAGCTCAGCGATTAGCCGGCAGGCCGCCGTTGATTGACAACACCGGCACTATTTAGGTATTCTAATACCTAAATAGGACGCCGAACCACAACCCTTGACTTTCACCACAATTGGGAGACCGTGCCGTGGGCAAGGAATCGCAGCCGGCCCCGCCGCCCCCGCCGGGCCTGGAGATCGGCAGCCAGGACATCCTGTCGGCCATGAAGGAGATCCCCGGCTATTTGGACATCACGCCGGAGGATTTCAAGGCCATATACTTGAGGGCCTATGCCCACGCCCTGGAGCGCCTCACCCGGGTGGTGCCCGCCTCCCAGATCATGACCCGCCAGGTCTCGGCGGTGCAGACCGGCGATTCCCTGGAAAAGGTGGCCGCGGTGATGGCTGAGCGCCGGGTATCCGGGGTGCCGGTGCTGGACGGCGAGACCGTCAAGGGCGTGATCAGCGAAAAGGACTTCCTGGACGCCATGGGCGCTCAGAAAGGCCGCCATTTCATGGAGGTGGTGGCCCGCTGCCTGGACGAGGGCCCCTGCCTGGCCAACCCTCTCAGGGTGCAGAACGCCGGCCAGCTCATGCAGGCCCCGGCCATTTCCGTGGGCCCGGACAACCCCACCACCGAGATCGCCGAGCTGTTCCGCCAGAAAAACATCAACCGGGCGCCGGTGGTGGATAAACAAGGGCGTTTGTTGGGCATCGTCACCCGGGCCGACCTTTTGGCCGCGGGCTATCCGGCGATGAGCCCGTGAGCTACTTCGCCAAGATGCGGGGCAGTTCGCACAGCCCCCCCGGAGTGGGCATCTCCGAGATCCTCTGGTCCTGGCTGGGGGCCTTTGCGGGCATCGCCGCCGTGGCCCTGGTCAATTACCAGTGGCTGGCGGGCAGCGACCTGGTGATGATCGTCGGCTCCTTCGGAGCCTCGGCGGTCTTGATCTACGGCGCGGTGAAAAGCCCCCTGGCCCAGCCACGCAACCTCATGGGCGGCCACATCTTCTCGGCAATCATCGGCGTGGCCTGCTTTCACCTCTTCGGCGCTCACCTCTGGCTGGCCGCGGCCATGGCCGTGGCCACGGCCATCGCGGTGATGCACGCCACCAAGACCCTGCACCCGCCGGGAGGGGCCACCGCCCTGATCGCGGTGATCGGCGGCCCCAAGATCCACGCCCTGGGCTATCTCTACGTGCTGGTGCCGGTGGCCCTGGGCGCGGCCATCATGCTGGCCGTGGCCCTGTTGATCAACAACATACCCAAAAACCGCAGCTATCCCCAATTTTGGCTGTAAGCCCCAACCCCTGGAGAAAGAAGCCATGAAAAAAACCGACCTGATCGCCGAAAACGGCTTTTCTGAGGGCGGCCTGTCCCGCCTGTTGGTGCATGACTCGCCCTACTTCAAAATCCTCAATTTCAACTTCAAGGCTGGCCAGGAGCTGCCGGTGCACTCCCACGACATCGAGGGACAGCTCTCCATGACCGTCTTGGAGGGCGAGGGCGAGTTTCTGGGCGAAGGCGACGTGGCCATCCCGGCCAAGGCCGGCGACGTGCTGATCAGCGACATCGCCGAGCCCCACGGCCTGCGCGCCCACAGCGACTTGCGCCTGTTGGTCACCATAGCGCCGCCGATATAGGCTCCTGATTTTCAGTGGAGATGCTTATTGGGCCCCGGGCTTGCCGGCTCCGGCGGGCTGCTGCCCCCGCTTGAGTTTTTGCTGCTCGCTGTACTGCTTCACCGCCATCTTCAGGGCCACGTAGTACTTGTTGATGTTGCGCACATAGCGCACCGTCTCCCGGCCCAGGTATTTCAGCGCGGCCAGCTCCACGTTTAAGAACCACTTGTTGGGGTTCAGGCCCATCTTGGCCGCCTTTTTGCGCAGGCGCTCGATGGCCGCCGGCCCGGCGTTGTAGGCCGCCAGGGCGAAGCGCCACTGGGCGTCGGGAGATATCTTGGGGCTGTCGAAATAAGTGTTGCGCAGATAATCCAGATACTGCACCCCGGCCTTGATGTTGTAGCGCGGCTGGTGCAGGTTGCCCACCTTGAAGTGCTGGTCTTGGGCCAGGGAGGGCAGCACCTGCATCAGACCGATGGCCCCGGCGGCGGACCTCTTGTTGGGCTCCAGGCCGGACTCGGCCATGGCCTGGGAGGCCACCAACTGCCAGTCCACCCCGTATTTCTTGCCGTAATATTTAAACCACTTGATGTACTTGCCCAGGCGGTTCTTCAGGGCGTCCTCCAGGGGATTTTTTATCCAGCGGGTGTTTTCAAAGTAGCGCTGGAAGTAGATGTTGCCGATCAGGGTGCCTTTTTGGCGTCCCTTCAGAAATCGATTCAGGCTGGCCAGGAGCTTGGGGTTGGATTTGCGCACCATCAGGGCCAGCCTGCCGTCGGTCCTCAGGGCCAGGTTGTCATACACCTTCAGGTGCTTGCAGACCCGGGCCCAGATATGGGCCATCTGGTCGTCGGCCACGGTGATCTCGGCGATGCCGGCGTTGACCATCTCCAGGATGTCGCCGGTGCTCAGGGTCTCGTCAGCCGTCACGATTCGGACCGGCGGGAGCCCCTTGCCTGCAAGGGACCGGTTCAGCTTGAGCAGGCTCTGATAATAGCTGCTGGTGCGGCGCACGAACACCCGGCGGCCGGACAGGCTGTCCAGCGATTTGAGGCCCTGGACGTTCTGGTGGGCCACCACCAGTTCTTTGATGCCGCTCAGGTAGGGTATGGTGAAGGCCACCTCTTTGCCCCGGTCCGAGGTGATGGTCAGGCCGGCGGCCACCACGTCCAAATAGCCCTGTTTCAGTGCCGGGATCAGGAGGTTGTAGTCCAGAGGCAAAATGGCCGCGCCCAGGGGCAACTTGTGCCGACGGTACTTGTGGTTCAGGTGCTTTACATAGCCCTCGATCAGATTGTAGTCATAGCCCTGCTCGTGCCCATTGGGGCTGAAGAAAAAGTAGGGCACCGCGTAGCTGGTACCCACCACCAGGACGGTCTCTTTGAGTATCTGGGGCAGGTCGCCGGTGCTGGGTGCGCGCACCCCGGAGGCCATCAGCACGTCCTTACCCACCAGCGGCTCGGCCCCGGACGGCCCCGGCGCCAGGGCGGACCAGGCCAGGAGCAGGCAGGCAAGCAGCAGTCTGGCAGAGGTTTTCACTTGAGCTGGGCCTCCCTAAAACATTCGGCTTAATCTTAAGGGTGCCCGGGCCCGGCGGCAAGCCACAGTTTAATGAGGGGATTCATTTGTAATGCAACGTCATATGGGATAGGTATTGGGGAGCCTTTTAACACCCCGGAGGAGTGATATGGCCAAGGTGACCATCGTGATCGAGGATGGTGAGGACATGGTGGAGATCTCCACCAAGTTCTCGCCCGAGCTGCCCCCGGAGCTGGGGCCCGAGGACGTGGACCAGCTCAGCCCGGCCCAGCTTTTCGCCCTGCAGCTCCTGGGCTCCCTGGAAGAGGAAGACTACGAGGAAGAGGAGGATGAGGACTTTGATGATTAGTTTTGGCCTCAGCCCCCATAGCCCGGCCATACCGGAGAACCGCTTGAAGCGCCCCGGGTTTTTGCGGTAGTAAAAAGCTCTCAACAAAAGATTATTCCCCCTTGAACCAATCATCCATGGGAGGCTTGGGTTTTGAAGCCCCTTAACAAACACACCTATGAGTTTTCCGAGTCGGTAATCCGCAACATGACCCGGGTCTGCCTGGACGCCGGCGGCATCAACCTCTCCCAGGGCTTCCCGGACTGGGACACCCCCGAGGAAGTCAAAGAGGCGGCCATCAAGGCCATCAATGACGGCTATAACCAGTACGCCATCACCTGGGGCACACCCAATTTGCGTAAAGCCATCGCCCAGCGCGCCGCCAGTTACAACAACCTGCACATCGACCCCGAAACCGAGATCACCGTGGTCTGCGGCGCCACCGAGGGCATGATCGCCACCCTCAAGGCCCTGATCAACCCGGGTGATGAGATCGTGATCTTCGAACCCTTTTACGAGAACTACGGGCCCGACACCCTGCTCTCCGGCGCCACCCCGCGTTACGTGACCTTGCATCCCCCGGACTGGTCCTTTGACCCTGACGAACTGGCTGCGGCTTTCAATGAAAACACCAAGGCCCTGGTGATGAACACCCCTAACAACCCCACCGGCAAGGTGTTCAGCCGCAGCGAGATCGAGTTCATCACCGGGCAATGCCAGAAGTGGGACGCCTATTGCATCAACGACGAGATCTACGAATACATCATCTACGACGGCACCGAGCACGTCTCGCCGGCGGCGCTGCCCGGCATGGAAAAGCTGGGCATCACGGTCAACTCCATGTCCAAGACCTTTTCGGCCACCGGCTGGCGGGTGGGCTGGGTCCTGGCCGCGCCGGAGGTGACCGCCGCGGTACGCAAAGTGCACGACTTTTTGACCGTGGGCTCGGCCCATCCCCTGCAAGAGGCCTGCGCCGCCGCCCTGGACCTGCCCCAGTCCTATTTCGACGGCCTGGCCGCGCGCTACGACTCCTGCCGCAGCCAGTTGTACGACGTGTTGGAGGAGGTGGGCTTCAACCCCAACCTGCCCCGGGGCGCCTACTACATCATCACCGAAGTGCCGCACCTTATGGACAAGTACGGCTGTAAGGATGATTTCGAGTTCGCCTACAAGCTGATCGAGCTGACCGGGGTGGCCACGGTGCCCGGCTCCAGCTTCTACTCCCGGCCCGAGCTGGGCCAGAAGCAGGTTCGCTTTTGCTTCTGCAAGAAGGACGAGACCCTGCAGGCCGCGGCGGAAGGGTTGAGGAGGTTGCTATAAAACAACTTTAAAGTAAAAAAATGTAGTTACCAATCCATGTTATCGTACATAGTTTGAAAACGGCCTTCATCTTCAACGAACTGCGAGAAATTATCTTCCGAAGTCATGTGTTTTTCGAACTTCTCAAGGCTTTTTTTGTCGAAGGGCACCGAAAGACCTGATTCAGCATATATCATACCATAATTAACTTTTTCTTTTCTTTTCATCCACTCATCAAATCTATCAAAAACATCACATACCTCTGTAAAATCCTTTTCCTCAACCGGTATTATTCTAAGAAGCAAACTGTCTCCAAATTCTCTCGGGATTAACGGGATGGCGCCTGCACCCTGCAGGTGGAAAAATAGCGAACCTCCACCTTTCTCAAACAAACCATGTAAAATAGGATTTCTATATTGGTCTTTAACGTTTACTAGGTTGTCATAAATTTCTTTTGCTTCTTTATCTTGATTAATATCAAAGACCCTTTTAAACTTAACTGGCCAATGTGACTTCACTAAATCCAGCAAATCATCTGTGCCCGGGTCGAAACTTGTAAAAGGTAAAACAAGTATTAAAACATGCTCCAACCAACTATAAAAAGCATTTATCATTGCGGAGGTATTGTAAAAACCCTCATTTGGACCGAATATTCTGATACTAGTGTATTCGTGTCCATTTGAGGTTTGCACCTCTTCCTCCTCCCTCTTCTGTCCCTCCCCGTACCAGTATTCAGATTGCTCTCTGAAGAACTCATACATATTCCTTAGTCTATGATAGTTATTCTCAAGAGTAACATTGCCCTTCTCTATTTGGCGTTTTCCAAAAGGCATTAACAACTCTTTTTCTAGTATTTTGATTGCCATATCTATTTCCGAGATGATACGCTTTTTTGCTTCCCTAACCTCCTCCGGTTTAGCGTAAAGGGCATAGTAAAACCGTAATCCGAATTTCTCGAATGAAATCATAAATGGTAATTTTTCGTAATAAAATGGCACTATCCACATTGTTTTCTCCTGTCTGCCGAGATCGATAAAATTCAATATGTTTACCAGCAAATACCTAACCAACATGGGGACAGGAAAAATCCCTCTTTTAAGAGGCTCTCTGTTTGCGTATGGAAATGATATTTTCTTAAGTTCATTTTCCTCAATTCTTGAAAAGTGCTTCATGCGTAATTTAATTTTATCCTTCGTGAGTGACGCCAACCTAGGAGTAGTAGACATACCTATTTCTCCGAAATTACGAGTTCGTTGCCCATTCAGCAATTTTAGTATAACTAGTACAGATCGAAGTTTGCTTTTGCATTTTGGATTTCTCGAACCTGTGATCATTGTATAAACGTACTGTTGCCATGCAAACCACCCTCCAAACCTTCATCCGCTCCCAGCCCGGCTTCGAAAGCGCCGTGGTCTCCGGCCTGGCCGCCATGCCCGGCGGGGCCTCCAAGCAGACCTGGGCCTTTGACCTGGAGGTGGGCGGCGGCACCCTGCCTCTGGTGCTCAGGATAAACCGGGCCTTCCCCCTGCCCATGGCCCTGCCCCCGGCCGACGAATTCCGCGTGATGCAAGCCATGCATGAGGCGGGTGTCCTGTTGCCCAAACCCTATTGGTACAGCAAAGACGCCTTCTCCGGCCCGGCCTACGTGCTGCAGCGCATCAGCGGCGAGACCCTGGTGCGCCGTTTGCAGCGGGATGATGAGTATAGCGAGGCCCGCACCGCCCTCCCCGCCCAGTTGGGCGCGGAGCTGGCCAAGATCCATAGCGCACCCACGGCTGGCCTGGAGTTCCTGCCCGCCCGTGGCCAGGACGGCTCCCCGGCCCTGGGTGAACTGGCCTTTTACGAGGCCATCTTCCGGGAGCACGCGCCCCAGCCCCCCCCCGCCCTGGAGATGGCCCTGCGCTGGCTCAGGCAAAAAACGCCCCAAGCACGGCAAACCTGCCTGGTGCACGGCGACTTTCGCCTGGGCAACGTGATCTTCTCACCCGCCGGGTTGACCAGCATTCTTGACTGGGAGCTGGCCCACCTGGGCGACCCCATGGAGGACCTGGCCTTCATCTCGGTGCAGGCCTGGCGCTTCGGGCAAGTGGAGCTGCCCCTGGGCGGCATCGCCTGGCGGGAGGGATTCTATGAGGCCTACGCCGCTGCCGGCGGCATGCCCCTGGATTTGCCGGCGATCCGCTACTGGGAGGTGATGGGCAACTTCAAGTGGGCGGTGATCCAGATTCTGCAGAGCGCGCCGTTTTTGACCGGGGACAGCGACAGCATCGAGCTGGCCTCCCTGGGCCGCAAGACCGCGGAAACCGAGTTGCAACTATTGAGTCTTATCGAGGGGGACTGGTGATGCAGGACCGCCCGGACCGCGACGAGCTACTTAAGGGAGTGAGTGATTTCCTGGAGCAGAAGGTGGTGCCGGAACTGGAGGAGCCCCTGCGTTTCCACACCCGGGTGGCGGCCAACCTCCTGAAGATCATCCGGCGGGAGCTAGAGCTGGAGCCGGGGCTGAGCGCCGCTGAGTTGGAGCGCCTGGTGGAACTATTGGGCGGGGAGCCCGGCGGTGGCGAAGCCTCAGCCGAGGTGCTGCGCCTCAATGAAGAACTGGCCCGGCGCATCCGGGCTGGCCAAGCCGACGAAGGCCCCTGGCGGCAGGAGGTGCTGGCTCACCTCAAACAGACCCTGATCGACAAGCTAACCATCGCCAACCCGGGGATTATTGAAAAGGCTCAAAGGGTGGATTGAGCGCGCCGCCCGGTCACTCGATCTGGCCCCCCACGAAGTCATAGTACGCGGTGATGAACTTAATGGAGCGGGTGATGAAGCGGTTGACGTCCGCCCCGCCGGCGACTTGGTCAAGTTCGTCGTCGGACAATTCATGGCCGTGGGCCGTCTTTAGCGCCTCAAACCACTCAGCGTGGCTGAAGTTAAAATCGCCCGCCGCCTTTATGATCTCCCAGGCTTCGTCTTCGGACCCGGCCCCAGCCAGGCGCCGGGCAAGCTCGGGGTCCGATTTGAGCAGTTCTAAAAACGCCGTGGCGCTTTCAGCGGGCATGGCGATCTCCTTTGGGCAAGCGGTGCACCCTTTCTAGGTTACCCCTGAGCCTCTAGCTATAAATTGTGGCTTCCCCCGCCCGGGATCAAGGGCTGGGCAGGCGAAAATAAAAAGGACGGCAGCCTTGCCTGGCCGCCGCCCCTTTTTATTAAACGCCTTTTTTTCTTACAGCCCCTCCGCCGCCCCGGAGCTAATGAACTCCTGGCGCATCTCCCGCTTCAAGGTCTTGCCGGCCACGTTGCGGGGGAACTCCTCCATGATCACCACCTGGCTGACCCGCTGGAACTTGGCCGAGACGTTCCGGTTGATCCAGGCCTTCATCTCTTCGGGGTCGGCCTGGGAGCCGGGCGTCAAGAGCACCGCCGCGATGGGGGTTTCGCCCCACTTGGGGCTGTCCACCCCGTAGACCGCGCACTCCATAACCGCCGGATGCCGGGCCACTATCTCCTCGATGTCCTTGGGGTAGACGTTCACCCCGCCGGAGATGATCATGTCTTTCTTGCGGTCCACCAGGTAAAGGTAGCCCTCATCGTCCACATAGCCCATGTCGCCGGTGTAGAGCCAGCCGTCCTTGATGGCCTCGGCGGTCAGGTCCGGCCGCTTGTAGTAGCCGGGCATCATGATGGGTCCTTTGCCCACGATCTCGCCCACCTCGCCGGCGGTAACCTCCTGGCGGTTCTCATCCTCGATGCGCATCTCATAAAACGGAGGCGGCACCCCCACCGAGCCGGTTTTGCGCGCGAAGTCGCGCTTGTCCAAGACGGTGGGGAAGCCTTCGGTGAGGCCGTAGAGTTCGTACACCACGCCGGGCAGCTTTTTGATCAGCTCTTCCTTGGTGTCGGCCAACAGCGGTGCGCCCACCGAGCAAAGGCATTGCAAGGAGGCGAATTTCTCCGGCGAGAAGTTGGGGGAATGCAGCACCGCCACCACCTGGGAGGGCACCATGATCACGTGGGTCACCTGGTGCTGGGCCACCGCCGCGATGAAGGCCTCGGGGTCGAACATGGCGTGCAGCACATAGGTGCCGCCCACCGAGGTCAGCGGCAGCAGAAAGGCGAAGGCCCCGTTGAACACCAAAGAGCCGGTCTGCAAGACCACGGTGTCCTGGTTCATGCCGAAGCCGGTGGCGGTGAGCGTACAGTACATCAAACGGATGTAGTGGGTGTGGATGATGCCCTTGGGCTGGCCGGTGGTGCCCGAGGAATAGATGATGTTGAACATGTCGTCCCGGTCCACCTGGATGCCAACCGGGTTCGCCTCGCTGGCCGCGTCCTTGAGCCCGTGGTAGTCGGCGAACCCCTCGCGAACACCATCCACCAGAAGCACCCGGGACGGGTCGATGGCCTCCAGTTCGGGCAGGATCGGCGTCAGGTTGTCCAGGAACTCGCCCGTGGTGATCACCGCCTTCGCGTCGGAGTCATTGAGCAGGGTCTTGAGTCCCGAGCCCAGCAAGAGGGTGCTCATGGGCACCAGCACCGCCCCGATCTTGGTGATGGCCCAGTAAGACTCCAGGGTCTCCACCCGGTTGGGCAGCAGCGTGGCCACCTTGTCGCCTTTTTTGATGCCCAGGGACATCAGGGCATGAGCCAGGCGGTTGACCTGGGCGTTGTACTGGCTCCAAGTCAGGCGCTGGTCCTCAAAGACCAGGGCCAGTTTGTCGGGCAGATAGCGGGCGTGGCGGTTGAGCAGTTCGGCTAGGTTCATGGCGGGGCTCCTCGGCTGAATGGCGTGGTGGCGTCCGGCGGGGCGCCTGCTCGATCATGTCAAACCCGGAGTCCGGATGCAAGGGGCGGGCTGGGGTGCCCGCTTGCCCCCTTGTGAAAGCAAACCTATCTTTTAATTAGAACGAGTATTTGAAAGGAGTGGAGCCTTCTTCGTCAAATTAGCAAAAATTGTGGCCTTTGGCCTGGTGTTAAGTCTGGCGGCCCTGCCCGCCTGGGGCTTGGACATTAACTTGCTGGACAACGTCTGGCAGCCGGCGGATAGCCTCCCCAGCTACACGGTGAACAATGTGTTGCCCGGCCTGAACCTGACTGTGGCGGCCAGCGGCGGGGCCGGCACCCTGTGGTGGGACCAGCACAACGGCTTCGGCGTGCGCGGCGGCTGGAACCAGGACGAGATCGATTACGGCGAAATCCTGACCATCACCTTCAGCCAGCCGGTGTTCTTGAACTCCTTCTATCTCTATGACCTCTACAAGGAGCGGGGCAACCGGCGCAACTGGTACCGGGAGCGGGGTTATGCCCGCTTGGACGGCGGTCCCAAGCAGCGCTTCAAGGCCGATCCCGACCAGATATACCCCGGCTTCGGCGATCCCATCGGCGGCGGACTCAAGGTGGTGGCCATCGGCACCGGCGGGGTTAGTGAGATCCAGTTCTTCGCCAACAAGTCCAAGAACCTGCCCAAGGTCAACCACGACTACCAGGTCTGGAAGCTGGACGTGGACCTGCCCGGCTCGGCGGTTCCCGAACCCGGCACCCTGGTCTTGGTGGGCTCGGCCCTGTTGGGCGGCCTGGGTCTCAGCCGGCGGCGCTGGCCCAAGCGGCCAAACCGCTAAACGTCTGTGTGCTATTCAAAAATACAGCATACGGATGTTTGGCTATTTCGTCATTTTTTTGGCGTTTTGCCAATTTTTTGACGCCAATTTCCCGCCAGGCTTCTTTCATTATAAGAGGTGCAATTAGCCCGGCGAAATTTGTGAACAAATCTCCCGGGACCCAATCCTTGCCCCTGCCCGCAGCGCCCCGGCCGCTCCGTGCACCTTTTTGAGATGCCTTTGCACAAAAAACCACTGTGGGGAGGAATCAAGCCAAAATCAACTGGCACCACGGCTTGTGGTACTCAACAAGTGATGACTCAACATGATGGGGTTTTTTCAGCTCGGAAAAATTTCTCATCTTCATGGTTGACGGGAAAGGATGTAATATCCATAATATACCTACTTGAGCCCCATAGAGAACCGCCATGGGCAACGCGTAGCGCCGTCCCTGAACGCCAAACGCGCACCATGGCGGAAACGGTAGCGGGTTTTGCTTTTGGCATTATAATTGCTTCAATAAACCCCGAATCAGATCGTTATTCGAGGCCAGAATTTAGGATTTGGACAGGCTGATGGTCGCCAGCAAGTACAACGACGACAACAACGACAACGGGCCCGTGCGCCTGGATGCCTGGGTTGCCGCCAAGCAGCCCCATCTGCATCCCACCCGCCGCAAGGTTTTGCAGGCGGTGGCCGACCTCTGCGCCGGGGGCCTGTGGACCAACAGCCGCGACGTGCGCCAAGTCACCGGCCTCAGCCAGCAGCTGATGAACCGCCACTTACGCGGCCTGGAAAACGACGGCCTGGTCCGCCTGGAGAATCCCGGTCCCGGCCTGCCGCTCAACGCCCTGCCCACCCCCATGGGTCTGAGAATCCTGGGGCAGACCGACCTGACGGCCTCGCCGGCCCCCAGCCAGGCGCCCACGGCCGAGCCCGAGTTGCCCACCGATGCGGTGGGCGAGCTGGCCCGCCAGCTTTACCGGCGCCTGGAAGACCATCTGCTGGACCTGGACCGCTCCCAAACCGAGCAACTTTTGCGCCGGGTTCTGGCCGACGCTTCCGCGCCCTTGCCGGCCCAGCCCGAGCCGCAGCCCGCGCCACCGGCCCCGGCCCAGGCGGCCGTGCCGCCGCCGGCAACGCCGGTGGCTCCGCCCGAGCCGCAGATGCAGGCTCCGGCCGCGCCGCCGGCCCCGGCCCCGGCCGAGTCCAATATCTTGGCCCAATTGGAAGCCGAGTTGGAGGGTCAACTTCTGACCGATGAGGTCGAGGAAGAACTGGACCTGACCCCGCAGACGGTGCAGGAGCCGCCCCCATTGAGCCAGGCGGAGATAACCCTGGAAGAAAGGCTGCTGGAAACCCTGCGCAAGGAATACCGCGGACGCCGCTGGTTCGAGCGCACTCGGGAGTTCAGCGAGATATGGGACCGCGCCCGCCGGCGGCACCTGGGCCTGTTGGGCACCTTCTTCTCCAATTTCCGGCCCCGCTGGGATTATCCCGAGTGGGAGGACTTCAATCTGGGCCGCCGCCAGGCCGACGCCCGCGGCGCCAGCTACGACGATTGGATCAAGGCCCAGTTCGACCGGGTCATCTCCGCCGGCGGCGACGACGTCATGCCCGAGGAACTCAACGGCGATGACGCCATCCGGGCCTATCAGTCCGGCCTGTCCACCGACCAGCAGCAGCCCCAGGAGCTGGGCCCGCCGCCGTTTACGGTGCAGACCTTTGACATCAACGACACGGCCCACGTCACCTATGCCGAGTCCATGCTGGACCAGTTGTCCGACCTGGCCGCCAGCGTCTACGGCGAGGACCCTCAGGGCCCCATCAGCCTGGCGGTGGAGGCGGTGAAGCGGGGCAACCTGCCCGTTGCCGCCCTGGATCTCCGGCCGGAGTGGAAGCCCCGGGTGCTGGCCATCCTGGCCCAGAGCCAGGTGCCGCTGCAGGCCCCGGCCTACGGCGCGCCCCAGGCCCCTCAGGCTCCCCAGGTGCAACAAGCGCCCCAGGCGCCGGCCGCCACCCCCATGCCAAAGCCCGGCGGCCGGCCGCCCCTGATCATTTAGCAATAAGTCTCCGCTATAGTTGACAGAGCCCGGCCAATCGGGTACATCTGCGTTTACTTTTGGCGCGTAGGCCGATTTGCGGAGAGATGACCGAGTTGGCCGAAGGTGCACGACTGGAAATCGTGTGTACCCTTACCGGGGTACCGGGGGTTCGAATCCCCCTCTCTCCGCCAAGCTAGACATCATGAGGAGTCAGCCGATCAGGCTGGCTCTTTTTTCGGTAGCGGCGCGGCCAATTTTTTAGCCACGATGAAACCGGTGGTGCCCCAGGTGCGATTTATCCAGTGTATGCAAAGGCTGAAGAACGTCGTGTGGAAGGGCAGCAAAATAACACGAATAAGAAATTGTGGCTTCCATTCGTACTACCATACATGATAAATAGAAGACCAAATTAATGCCCCCCCTCTGGCTACTGCCTACACGACTGTGAATCATTGAAGTCTGGGTTGCTTGCCCCCCGAAGAGACGGACTGGTTTGTCCGTTTTCGCTGAATAACTATCAACTAAGCTTAGATGAAAATGTGCATGCTTAAAAAAATATGATTCCCCTTACAACTTTAGATTACTTTTTCGCAAATAGAGTGCGTCAATTCACGTCGTTATTATTTGGTGGCTGATGGATAACTCGCTTAATTTAAATAATATAAAATACATCAACATTGTTATGCTTACCATTGCTAGCGTTTACCTAATTCTTGCGATGGCAGCACCTATATTTTCGTATTATCACCTACCGGGCACCGTTGAACTATATAAATTGGGAAAAACCTTATGTGTGCAAAGACCATCGCGGTGCCTCTGGTTTTTAAATGACCATACTGCCCTTTGTGCAAAGTGCCTTGGTCTTTATTTAGGCGTACTCGTCGCCTCTTCGGTAATACTAATTAAAGGTATTAAATATATAAGTAAACCCATGGCCCTGATTTTAGGGGGTGGGTTTTTTATACTTTTTGTCTCACACAGTATCTATCGTAGTCAATGGGGAGGATTGCTCATGTCCACAGGATATACCACTGTATTTGGTTTCTTAGCTGGGATTTGTTTTACGATACTGATTTCATACTTACTATTAATCCTGTCTCCCAAATTAAGCAAGATATTGCGGCGGGCATGGGTTGTAGTTATTGCTCTTATAGTATTGTTTCATGTATTAGGTGTCACTGCAGCATTTGCTGCTGGCCCTCAAGATTCTCCTGCATCCAATGACAAGCAACAAACTACTGACCAGGAGATTCAAGACCTAAGAAAGGAAATTGAGAAGTTAAAACAAGAAGCAGCGCAAGCAAAAAAGGAAAAAGAGGCAAAGGAGTTAAGGCAACAGGCCGAAAAGCTAAAAGGTGAGATAAAGCAACTAAAGAAGGAACAAGGAAGTTCCGTTGACTCATCAAGCACAGCACCGCCAGCTCAACCGATAGAAAAAGTAAAAGCCGCCAGGGTTATGATTCCAGCGGGCACCCCGGTAATCTTGTCAGTAGATACGGGGTTTAATGCCGCTGATGTTAGGGAAGGGGATAACGTCGCCCTCTTGGTTTTAAGGCCGGTTCGTATTGAGGAAACAACTTTGATAAGGGCGGGAGTTGCCGCCAGAGCCACCGTTGCCTCACGCAAAGCACCTGCCAGTTGGGGTGAAGAGGGGGCAATCACTCTTGACGTTAAATCAGTGCCCGCTGTCGACGGCTCAAATATTATGCTCAGAGGACGTACAACAAGAAAAGGTGAGTCTGCGCATGGGGCTGCTGCCGGCGCTGCCGTTGGCGGTGCTATTTTTTGCTTTCCGCTAGCTCTAACCGGCTTCATGGTTACTGGTGAGCATGGTGAGTTCCCAACTGGCCATGAGATAGTTGCTCATACCGATGCCAACTATTGGATCAGAATATATCCGAAGGAGCAAATGGAAAAGATTGCTGAGGAACAAGATCGCCAAGCCTCTAAGATATCAGACCAGTTCCGATATAGTGTCGAGAAGAGAGCTAAGGAGAGGAAAGAGGCAGAAAAAGCCGTGGATGAGCAAATCTAAATTAGTTCTGCAGCAGGTTCCTTTCGGCATTTATGCGGTACAGGGGGTTCGAATCCCCCTCTCTCCGCAGACAATCCGCGGCCGCGGGCAGCCTTTTGCCCGCGGCCTTTTTTCGGCCTATTTTTTTTGGGTTGTTGTGCTCAGGCCGGCCGGAAAGTGTTCAGCCCTTCTTGGCTGCTGACCCGCCCCCGGCGGCCCATGTAGTCCTGGCTCTCCATGTCCAATAGCAAGTCCGGGTCCGGCGGCGTGTTGGCGATGAAGCGCCGGCCGTCGCCCAGGCGGCCGAAAAGGATGGCATAGGCGAGGCCGTCCCGGCCGTGCATTACGGTGTAGGTCTCGATGCTGGCCTCTCCCTCGGCCCGCTCGGCGACCTCCGGTCCCTTATCCGCGTCGATCCTGGCCTGGTAGGGCTCGGGGTTCGGGGGCGCGAAGGGTCCGTCAGGCATGTCGGTGGAGTAGATGCCCGCCGACTGCTTGGTGACGTAGTTGCCGTTGGCCGTAACCAGGCCGTAGGAGCCGGGCCGGGCGCGCAGCCGGTCCATCATCTCGGCGATGGCGTGGGTGACGTAGTTGTTGCCCGGCCCCCCGAAATAGGGCAGGCCGCCGGTCACGGTCAGGCCCCGGGGGTCGCTGGTGGCGATGCCCATCTCCGCGCAGGCGATCTCGACCGCCGAGGGGAAGCAGCTATACAGGTCCAGGAAGTCCATGTCGTCTATGGTCTTGCCGGACATGCTGGTGACCTGCTCAGCCACCGCCCGCATGGCCGGCGAGGAGTAATAGTTAATCCGGTCGGAGAGATACCAGTGGTCATGGGCGTCGCCACAGCCGTGCAGGAATACCCACTTGTCTTGGGGGATACCCAGCTTCCTGGCGTTGGCCACCGAGGTCAGGATCAGGGCCGCCGCTTGGTCGATATAGGCGTTGGCGTTCATCAGCTTGGTGTAGGGGAAGCCGATGAAAGGGTTGTTCTCGCTGACCGTGGCTATCTCCTGGGCGGAAAAGCCTTGGCGACGGTCGGCCAAGGGGTTGGCCGCCGCCACCTTGGCAAAGCCCGACAGCAGCCGGCCCATGGAGAGCAGGTGCTCTGCGATGCTCTGGCCCTGTCGGGCGCGGATGGCATTTTCCACCAGGGGATAGGCGAAGATGGCGCCGGCCATCTTGTGGCGGTCCTCCATCTCGCTCCAGCCGCGCTTGGCGATGCCCCACTCCTCCGGCGTCCCGCCGGGGTCTTCGGACCAGTCCAGCTCTAAGTTGATCCGCTGGGCCGCCTTTTGGGTGGCCAGGGACTCGCCGCCGGCGACCAGGGCCGCGCCCGCCTCTCCCCGGGCGATCATCCCGCACAGGCGGTTGATACACCACTGGGGCATGTTGCCCCCGGGCAGGGTGTAGACCAGGCGCTTGGCGTTCACCGCGCCCAACCGGATGGCCAGGGACTTGGGGGGATTGGCGTAGCGGCCAAAGGGGCAGGTGAAGCGCCAGGAGGTGTCTGAAAAGGAGCGGATCTGGACCACGGTGTCCAGCAGGCTGAAAATTTTCTCGCCAGACCCAGCGTCATCCGCCGCTGCCCGGGCCGCTTGGGCGGTCAGGTCCAGAGGCGGCAGGGCCGCCGCCGGGTCGGGCTCCCGCTGGGTTATTTGGCCGGCCCCCACCAATACCGGAATGCGCGTTTCGTCCGGCATTTTGGCTGTCACCAAGCCTGGGTTTGTTTGGGGGTCAGGGCTGACATGAGGGATAAACGGCCCGGCCTACCTGCCCCGCTCTTTGCGGTACCAGTCCACCGTGGCCTGCAGCCCCTCTTCAAAACCGGTCTGGGCCACGAAGCCGAACTCTTCCCTTGCCCGCTGCACGTCCAGGCGGCGGCGGGGCTGGCCGTCGGGCTTGCCGGCGTCCCAGCGCACCTCGCCGGTAAAGCCGGTGATCTTGACAATCAGGGCCACCAGGTCCTTGATGGATATCTCAAAATCGCAGCCCAGGTTCACCGGCTCGCTCTTGTTGTAGCGCTCTGCGGCCAGGACGATGCCCTCGGCGGCGTCGTCCACATAAAGGAATTCGCGGGTGGCGGTGCCGGTGCCCCAGACCTCAATGTGGTCCGCGCCCTCTTCTATGGCGTCGCAGCACTTCTTGATCAAGGCGGGGATCACGTGGCTGCTGGCCGGATTAAAGTTGTCGCCCGGGCCGTAGAGGTTCACCGGCAGCAGGAAGATGGAGTTGAAGCCGTACTGCTGACGGTAGCTCTGGCTCTGCACCAACAGCATCTTCTTGGCCAGACCGTAGGGGGCGTTGGTCTCCTCGGGGTAACCCTCCCAGAGGTCATCTTCCTTGAACGGCACTGGGGTGAACTTGGGGTAGGCGCAGATGGTGCCGATGGCCACGAACTTCTCCACTTCCCGCAGCCGGGCCTGCTCCATGAGCTGCACGCCCATCATCAGGTTGTCGTAGAAGAAGCGGCCCGGCTGAGCCATGTTGGCCCCGATGCCGCCCACCACCGCGGCCAGGTGGATCACCAGGTCGGGTCTGGCTTCATCATAGGCCCGGGCGATGCCCTCGGCGGATACCAAGTCGTATTCACGGCTGCGGGGCACGAAGATGTGCTTGCAGCCGCCCTGCTCCAGCCGGGCGCAGACCTTTTTGCCCAAAAAACCGGCCCCGCCGGTGACCATGACCCGCTTGTCGGCCCAGAAGGACATCTCACTCGCCCTTGAGATCGGCCAGGTCCGCGTCCACCATCATGCGCACCAGTTCATGGAACTTGACCTTGGGCTCCCAGCCCAGGAGCTTTTTGGCCTTGGCCGGGTCGCCCTTCAGATAGTCCACCTCTGCCGGCCGGAAGTAGCGGGGATCTATCTCCACGTACTCGCGCCAGTCCAGGTCCACATAGCCGAAGGCCTCTTTCACGAACTCTCTAACGCTGTGGGTCTCGCCGGTGGCCACCACGAAATCGTCCGGCTCCTCCTGCTGCAGCATCAGCCACATGGCCTCCACGTAGTCGCCGGCATAGCCCCAGTCCCGCTGGGCGTCCATATTGCCCAAATATAATTTGTCCTGCAGGCCCAGTTTGATCTTGGCCACCGCCCGGGAGATCTTACGGGTGACGAAGGTCTCGCCCCGGCGGGGGGATTCGTGGTTGAACAGGATGCCGTTGCAGGCATAGAAGCCGTAGCTCTCCCTGTAGTTGATGGTGATCCAGTAGGCGAAGACCTTGCCCACCGCGTAGGGGCTGCGCGGATGGAAGGGGGTGCTCTCGTCCTGCACGTTTATGCCATCCACCAGGCCGAACATCTCGCTGGAGGAGGCCTGGTAATAGCGCGCCTTCATGTCTAGCTGGCGCATGCCCTCCAGCAGGCGCAGCGCGCCCATGGCCACGGTGTCACAGGTGTATTCGGGCACGTCGAAACTCACTTTGACGTGGCTCTGGGCCCCCAGGTTGTAGATCTCATCGGGCTGCACGTTTTGCAGGATCTGGTTCACGCTGCTGGCGTCGGTGAGGTCCCCGTAGACC
>JANQFN010000117.1 GCA_028277825.1 Desulfarculaceae bacterium | reverse complement strand
GCGTTAGGGCCAAGCAGAGTTTTGAAAAGGGTAAATACCGCGATCATGGCATTATGGGGGATGCTGCCTACAAGAAGTTGGAGGAGGCCGGGAAGAGGTGGGTAAGGATTAGACCTCCTACCCGGCCAGCCCGGACAACTTGTTGTCCGGGTGACCCGTGCACAAGAGGTTCCGGCGATCGGGGCGCGCCATGGAACCCAACCTTAAGGGTCTTTCCGGTGTTGACCTGAATCATTCGTTTTTTATCTGCCTCTTCTCTTCAAACGTAACGTAAAGCGAAAATCCCTTGTCGCTTCGCGACCCCGACACCGAGTTGTCGGGGCCACCCAAGAAATTTTTCATTATTGATCGGGGCGGGAAACCGAGGATTGCCACGTCGCGCCGGTGTGATTGCCTTAATAAACCACCGCCCATGCCGGCGCTCCTCGCAATGACAACTATTCACTATAGATGAAGAGGTCGGGGCGGTCTGGATAATCCTGGGACTTACCCCCGCCCTTTGCCCGCCCGCTGGGCTGTGCTACTTTAATTGGCTAACGGCAACACCTCATCTGCGGAGAGATTCAACCTGTGGCCCATTTGCGCATCTTCAACGGCACCATCCTGACCATGGACCCCACGGGCGGGATCATCGACGACGGCGAACTTCTGATAGAGGACGCCCGCATCGCCTACTGCGGCCCGCGCCGGGATGAGCCCCATGGCTCCCCGGACGAACTACGCCAACTCGACGCCCGGGGCGGCCTGATCTTGCCCGGTCTGATCAACAGCCACACCCACGCGGCCATGACCCTGATGCGCGGCCTGGCCGACGACCTGCCCCTGGACGTGTGGCTTAACGAACACATCTTCCCGGCCGAAACCGGGCTCAGCGCTGAGGCGGTGTACTGGGGCGCCTCCTTGGCATGTCTGGAGATGATCACCTCGGGCACCACCAGCTTTTGCGACATGTACCTCTTCGCCGACCAGGTGGCCAAAGCGGTGGAGGACGCGGGCCTGCGCGCGGTGGTGGGCGAGGTGCTTTATGACTTTCCCTCGCCCAGCTACGGCGAGATCGAAAACGGCCTGAAGGTCACCGAAGAACTCATCGCCCGCTACGCCGATCACCCGCGCATCACAGGCGCGGTGATGCCCCACGCCCTCTACACTTGCTCGCGTAGCCTGATGGAGGCCACCGGCAGGATCAGCGCCGACACCGGTGCGGACCTGAACATCCATCTGGCCGAGAACCCGGGCGAGACCGCGGCGGTGCTGGAGGCCTGGGGGGCGCGGCCGGTGGCGGTCATGCAGGAACTGGGCCTGGTCAACGATCGCCTCTGGCTGGACCACGGGGTGGACCTGGAGCCGGCTGAGATCGAGCTGCTGGCCGGAGCCGGGGCGCGGGTGGCCCACTGCCCCGAGTCCAACATGAAGCTGGC
>JANQFN010000057.1 GCA_028277825.1 Desulfarculaceae bacterium | reverse complement strand
TGGCCCAGATAGGCGGCCAGCCAGCGCCCCATGCGCCCCTTGCCCCCGATGATGCCGATGTGCGGGCTAAAGTCAGCTTCGTCCATATCAGCGCCTCCTCTGCTCTCCACCCCTATTTGCCCGGCAGCGGCTGGCCTTGGGGATAGGAGCCCAGCACCTTCAGGTACTCCACCTCCCCGGTCAGGGCCTCGATGGCCTGACCCAGTTCCGTATCCTGGCGGTGGCCGATGCAGTCCACGAAAAAGGCGTATTCCCAGGGGCGCTGTTTGATGGGTCGCGATTGGATATGGGTTAGGTTGATTCCCCTCGTGGCCAGATGGTCCAGGGCGCGGCTCAGGGAGCCGGGCCGGTGGCTCAGACCGAAGATCAAGGAGGTTTTGTCCCGGCCAGTGGGAGGGCAGGCCCGCTGGCCCAGCACCAGAAAACGGGTGGTGTTAAAGGCCACGTCCTGGATGTCGGCGGCCAGGATGGGCAGATCGTTGTGCTGGGCGGTGAGCCGGCTGCCCACCGCGGCGCTGCCCGCCTCGCCGGCGGCCCGTTCGGCGGCGGCGGCGGTGCTGGCGGTGTCGACCAGCTCGGCCTGGGGCAGCTTGCGCCTGAGCCACCCCTGGCATTGGCCCAGAGCCTGGGGGTGCGAATATACCCGCTTGACGGCGGACAACTCAGCTTCGCGGCTCATCAGCATGTGCCCCACCCGGGCGTAGATCTCGCCGCACACGGTGAGATGGGTCTCCATCAGCCGGTCCAGGGTCTCGGTGACCCCGCCCTGGGAGGAGTTTTCCACCGGCACCACCCCCAGGGGGCTGCGCCCGGCCTCCACCTCCTCAAAAACCTCGGCGATGCTGCCCTGGGGGGCGAAGTCGCAGCTACCCCCGAAATGGCTCAAGGCCGCCTGGTGGGAAAAGGTCTGCTCCGGACCCAAAAAGGCCACCCGCAAGGGGCGCTGCACCTGGCGGCAGGCGGAGATCACCTCCCGGAAGATGTGGCGCAGGGCGGGGCTCTCCAGGGGCCCCTGGTTCTCCTGGCAAAGGGCGTCCAGAATCGCCGCCTCGCGCTCGGGCACGAACAGGGGCTGATCCTCGGCCGCTTTGTGCCGGGCTATGTCCTGGGCCTGGGCGGCGCGTTGGTTCAGCAGCTTCAATATCTCCCGGTCGATGCGGTCGATGTTTTGCCGGACCTGGTCCAATCCGTTGTTCGAGCCATTGCTGTGCTCCGGCCCTGCCGGCGCTTGTGTTTTTTTGCTGGTGGAGTTCATCGTATGCCTCATACCTCTGGTTGCCTTTTTTGGCACGGGCTCCGCCGCCCCGTGTTTAACTCAAATAAAAAAAAGCCATGGGCGGTTTTTCGTCCGCCCATGGCCTTGGTTTTGACTTTGTCTCTAAGCTAGCTTAGCACTCGGCCTCCCCATGCCCTGGACGGACGGCGGCAAAATAATAAAAGCAAAAATAGAAATAACTCTCCCGGTGAATCTGTTGTCCGGGTTGGCTAAAACTATGTGCCGTCGCTTGCTGCATATCCAGTGGCCTATGAGAGTCCTGGCTCGAAATTGGAACTATATGCCCTTTGTCCCGCTTTGGCAATGCCTTTTTGGGCAATCTCTCAAAAGCGATTATTCACGGTCGGCGGTCTCTCCGGCCCCGCCGGCGGCGAACCAGTTGAGGGCCAGGGCATAGGAGCGCCAGCCGAAGCCGGCTATGGACCCGGCGCAGGCCCCGGCCAACAGGGATACGTGCCGGAAGGGTTCCCGCGCCGCCGGGTTGCTCAAATGCACCTCCACCACCGGCACCCCACAGCACAGCACCGCGTCGCGCACCGCCACGCTGGTGTGGGTATAGGCCCCGGCGTTGAGCACCACCCCGCCCGCTTCCCCTCCGGCGGCCTGCAGGGCGTCCACCAGCTCGCCTTCGTGGTTGGACTGGAAAAAACTCAACTCCAGACCCATCTCAGCGGCCAGCTCACTCAGCCGACCGTTGATCTCTTCCAGGGTCAGGCTGCCGTAGTGGGTCGCCTCCCGCTGGCCCAGCATGTTCAGATTGGGCCCGTTGATCACCACGATTTTCATGAGGGCATCCTTTCCGCGGCCCGCTGCACCAGCCAGGCGTCGGCCAAGACCAGGGCGGCCATGGCCTCGGCCACCGGCGCGATGCGCGGGCAGAGGCAGGGATCATGGCGTCCTTTGATCTCGATCTCCCGGGACTCGCCGTTCAGGCTTTGTGTCCGTTGGGGGCGGGCGATGGAGGGGGTGGGCTTGATGGCCAGACGCAGCACGATATCCTGACCGCTGGAGATGCCGCCCAGGATGCCGCCGGCGTTGTTGCTCAAAAAGCCCGATTCACCCATCTGGTCGTTGTTGGCCGAGCCCCGGCGGCCGGCCACGGCAAAACCGGCGCCGATCTCCACCCCCTTGACCCCGCCGATGGAGAGCATGGCCCCGCCCAAGAGCCCATCCAGTTTGTCCATCACCGGATCGCCCAGGCCGGCGGGCACTCCGCGGGCCACCACTTCCACCACCCCGCCCACTGAATCTCCCTGGGAGCGGGCCTCTTTTACCTGCTCGGCCATGGCCTCGTCCATATCTGGATCGGCACAGCGCAGGGGGTCGCTCTCGGCAAAGGCGGGGTCAATTATTTCTGCCTTCACCGAGCCCACGGCCACGGTGTAGGCCTGGATGCTCACGCCCAGGGTGGCCAAAAGAGCCCGGGCCACCGCCCCGGCCGCCACCCGGCCCACGGTCTCCCGCCCCGAGGCGCGGCCGCCGCCGGGCTGCGGGGGCAGGCCGTACTTATGGAAATAGGTGTAGTCGGCGTGGCCCGGCCGGAACGCCTCGGCCAGAGCGGAGTAGTCCTTGGAGCGGGCATCCTTATTTTTGACTAACAGGGCTATGGGCGTACCCAGGGTTTTGCCATCAGCAACGCCCGACAATATCTCCACCCGGTCGGGCTCCTGGCGGGCCGAGACCAGAGCGGAGGTGCCGGGCCGGCGGCGGTCCAAATCGCGCTGGATGGTCTCGGCCTCCAGGGCCAGGCCAGCGGGCACGCCTTCCAGCACCACGCCCACGCCCACGCCGTGGGACTCGCCAAAGGTGGCCGCTCTCAGGACCCTGCCGAAGATGCTACCCACGCCAATTCTCCTTCACGGTGTCGATGGCCGCCTGCAACTCCTCTGGAGACACATCATCAACGATCAACGGACGCCCTACGCCCTCCAGCAACACGAACTGCACCTTGCCGCCCAGGTTTTTTTTGTCGTTGACCATGATGGGCCAGGCCTCTTGGGCCGTGGGCAATTCCGCCTTCTTGGGTAGCAAGGGCTCCAGGGTGGACAGGATTTCCTCCAGGACCGCGCCGTGCAACAGACCTCTGTCCGCCGAAAGCCGGGCCACCACCGCCAGGCCCAGGGCCACCGCCCGGCCGTGGCTGAGGCGGAAGTTGTTGTATCCTTCCACCGCGTGGCCATAGGTGTGGCCCAAGTTCAGTATGCGCCGCCGGCCGCCCTCGGTGAAGTCCTCGGCCACCACCTGGGCCTTGGCCCGGGCGGACAGACGCGCGGCCTGGGCCAGGGCCGGCACCTCGCCGCGCAGCAAGTCGGCCAACTGCTCCTGGATCATGGCGGCCAAATCAGGCGCGGCCACCAGCCCGGTCTTGTAGGCCTCCACCAGGCCGTCGGCGATATATTTCCTGGGCAGGGTGCCCAGGGCCTTCAAATCCAGCACCACCGCCTGGGGGATGGTGAAGCAGCCCACCAGGTTCTTGGCTTGGCCTAGGTTGACCCCGGCCTTGCCGCCCACGGCCGCGTCCACGCAGCCCAACAGAGAGGTGGAGACCAAGGCGAAGCCCATGCCCCGCTTGTAGGTGGCGGCCACGTAGGCCCCCAGGTCGGTGACCACCCCGCCACCCAGGGCCACCAGCAGATCGCCACGCTCCACCCGGGCGCTCAAAAGCGCCTTGTACAGGCGCTCGGCGGTGGCCAGGCTCTTGCTGCGCTCGCCCGGGGCCACGGTCAGAAGCAGGGGATCGCCCAGGGCCTTTTGATAGCGCGGGGCCTGCAGCCGGGCCAGGTTGCGGTCGGTCAATATCACCACCCGCCGGCCCTGGGCCAATGGTTGCAGGGCCGCCGGGCCGTCCCAGGTGCTGATCACCGGGCAGATGGTCCCGCCCAGGTCGGCCTCCAGGCGGTCTTGGCCCACGATTTCGGCGGATATACGGTCCACTATCTGCTCCGGTGCGCTGCCGTCCACGTCAATGTTCAGGTCGCAGTCGCTATATACTTCCTGGCGTTGATTGAATAACTCAAGCAGGGCGGCTTCATCCTGCCACATGGGGCGCTGGGCCACCTCTTGCGGCCCCAGACGGCGGCGGCATTCGGCCAGGTCCGCCTGCAAAAAAATTATTGTACCAGAGGCGCGCATATTATCGCGGTTGGCCTCCGCCACAGGAAGACCGCCGCCGGTGGCCACCACCAGGCCGCCCTTTGCCGCTACCTTTTGCAATTCCTGCGACTCGGCCCGGCGAAAGGCCTCTTCGCCTTGCTCGGTAAACACCCGGGCGATGGGCATGCCCAAGACCCGCTCCAGGCGCTCATCCAGGTCCACAAAGCCCCGGCCCAGGGCAGAGGCCAGGCCGCGGCCCACGGTGGTCTTGCCCGCGCCCATGAAGCCGGTTAAGTAGAGGTTACCGCTCACGCCGATTCCTCCAGGACCCGCAAAAAGCTGGCCAGGGGCGGCTCCAGCCCGGTCCAGATCATGAAGCTCAGGCGTGCCTGGCAGGCCAACATGGCCAGCCCGTCGCGGAAGGGAACCCCGGCCTTGTCCGCGCATGCCGCCCAGAAATTATCCTCCCGGCCATAGTTGATGTCCATGACAAGGCCGCAAGCATCCAGCTTCAGCCCCTTGGCGTAGGCCGCTATCTCCGGGGACTCGGCCGGGCTGGACACGCTGGTGGCGTTCACCACCAAGTCCGCCGCTGGTGCCGACTTTGTCCCCTGCCCCAAGTCCAGGGCCTCGCCGCCCAATTGGGCGGTCAGACTGCGCACCTGCTCCAGGTTGCGGCCGGCCACCGCCACCCGGGCCGCGCCGGCCTCAACCAGGGCGGCCACCACCGCCCGGGCGGCTCCCCCGGCACCCAGCACCATGGCGCTCCGGCCCCGGGCCGAGAAGCCGGCCAATGCCAGGGCATCATTGAAGCCGCCCACGTCGGTGTTGTCGCCGCGGAGCATCCCGTCATCCAGAGTGAGGGTGTTCACCGCGCCCAGGGCTTTGGCCTGGGGGGACAGCTCGTCAACCAGGGCGGCCGC
>JANQFN010000053.1 GCA_028277825.1 Desulfarculaceae bacterium | reverse complement strand
AGGCCCACCGCGTCGGTGAGGTAGCCCGAAATCACCAGGCCGCCGCCCAGCTTGATGTCCGGCCAAAACAACAGGCCCGCGGCCAGGGCCAGCATACCGGTCTCAAGCCAGGTGGCGTTCCGGAACAGGTAGCGGTCCAGGGCGGCGGCGAAGGCCACCAGCCCCAGGCTGGTGGCCAGCATGGTCATCCCCACCTGCCAGGTAAACAGGTCGTAGTTCTTGCCCATGCCCAACAGGGGTCTATAGGCCATGACGATGGGGATGATGTAGAGACCCTTGGCCAGCTTCCAGGAGGTGAAGGCGGTGCGCATGGGGTTGGCCCCGGCCACGCCGGCCCCGGCGAAGGAGGCCAGGGAGACCGGGGGAGTGACGTTGGCGTCCTGGGAATACCAGAACACCACCATGTGGGCCACCAACAGGGGCACCCCCATGTCCAACAGGGCCGGGCCGGCCAGGGTGGCCAAAACGATGTAGGAGGCGGTCACCGGCAGGCCCATGCCCAAGACCAGCGAGGCCGCGCCGATCAAGAGGATGGCCAAGGCCTTGATGCCGAAACTCAAGTCCAGCACCAGGCTGGAGAACTTGAGCCCCATGCCGGTGAGGGTGACCATGCCCACGATGATGCCCGCCGCCGCGCAGGCCACCGAGACCATGATGGCGTTTTTGGCTCCCCGCTCCAGGGCGGTGATGATCTGCTTGCCCTCGGCGGCGGCGAAACCCCCGGCGCTGAGCTTGTCCGGCCCCAGGTCCGGCACCTGCCCCTTGTTGACCGCCCAGCGCACCGCGTTGGCCGCCAGGGAGGCCAGAAGGGTGCTCATCACCGCCACGAAGCCGGCCATCATGGGCGAGTAGTTGTTGACCAGCACGTAGATCAAAATGCCCACCGGGATGATGAAGTGCAGGCCGTTTTTGATCACGTTCCAGGCCCGGGGCAGGTTCTCCTTGGCCTGGCCCACCAGGCCGTGCTTCTTGGCCTCGAAATGCACGAACATCAGCACCGTGAGGTAGTACATCACCGCCGGCACCAGGGCCACCTTGATGATGGTCAGATAGCTGATGTTGGTGAACTCGGCCATCAAGAAGGCGCCGGCGCCCATGATGGGCGGCATCAGCTGGCCGCCGGTGGAGGCGCCCGCCTCGATGGCCCCGGCCACGTGCGGCCGATAGCCCACTTTTTTCATCATGGGGATGGTGAAGGAACCTGTGGCCACCACGTTGCCCACCGCCGAACCCGACACCGAGCCCATGAAGCCCGAAGCCACCACCGAGGTCTTGGCCGGGCCGCCGGAGAAGCGCCCGGTCAGGGCGTAGGCCAGGTCGATGAAAAAGGCGCCGCCGCCGGTGACCTCCAAAAAGGCCCCGAAGAGTACGAAGACGAAGACGAAGGTGGCCGCCACCCCCAGGGGCAGACCGAAGACGCCCTCAGTGGTCAGCCACAGGGTGGTGGCGATGCGTTCGATGGAGTAGCCCTTGTGGATGATCAGGTCGGGCATGTAAGGCCCGAACATGGCGTAACAGATGGCCGCCAGGCAGATGCCGGTCATGATGTTGCCGATCACCCGGCGGCAGGCCTCCATCACCAGCAGGCAGCCGGTGACGCTGACCACCAGGTCCATGGTGAGCCACTCGCCCTGGCGCTCGAAGATCTCGGTCAGGTTCCAGCAGATGTAGTAGACGCAGTAGACCGAGGCCACCACCAGGGCCCAGTCGAAAAACAGCCAGAAATTGAATTTGTCCTTGCGGACTCCCTTGAACGGCGGCCTGAGCAGAAAGGTCAGGCTGAGGATGGCGCCCAGGTGGATGGAGCGCTGCACCAGGGCGGTGAGCGCGGTGATGCCGGCGGTGTAGAGCTGATAGAGGCTAAGGGCAACCGCCAAGACCATTACCACCTTGGCCACGGTATGGGTCAGGGCCAGGTTGGCGTCTTGGGGCGGCTGGGGCACACTGATCTCGACTGTCTGCCCCGCGCTGTCTTTAACTTGCTCGTCGCTTGACATCTAAGCTCCCGTTAATCATTCCCCTGTTATTTTGGTCCCCCCCTTTTGGGGCGTGGCCGGGTGGGGCAGGACCCGGCGCATGAGTTTGTGGAGCAGGCTCACCGGGCGGGCCTCAAACTGCACCGCCTGGTGGGGGGCCCGGGCTGAAAGGTTCGTCGCCGTGCCCCGCCAGAGGATGGTGTGATCCACTCCGCGGCTGCCCACCCTCAAGACGAAGTCCCCGGTGGGCTGGTGCATGTCCACGATGGCCTCATAGGGCCCCTTGGTCACCATCTTGCCCACGCCGGGCATCTTGCCCATGCCCGCCCCGAACTTTAGGTAGCGCTCCTCCTCGATGTAGATGCGCCCGCTCTTATCGGTGCTGTGCTCCTCCCAGATGGGAGCGTTTTCCACCGAGTGGTAGTAGTGCAAGGTGAAGCGCTCCCCGGGCTCCAGGGGCAGCACAACTAAGGGCGCGCCGCCCTTTACCGGCGTGACGCTCAGCTCCAGCCCGCCGGGGAGCCAGGCCAGGGTCAAAATTGTCAGGGCCAGCCCGGCCGCCGCCAACAGCGGCAGCCGGACCGGCATTAAAGGTTTAAGCACCCTAGGGCATGAGCTTGGCGGGCACCTTGAAGCCACGGGCCTTGAGGGCCTTGATGGTCCCGGGGTGCAACGGTATCGGGGAGTACTTGATAGCGTTGGCCGGGGTGGTGTAGGCCGCCGAGGGGTGGATCTTCTTCAGGTAGTCCTGGTGGTCCCACAGGGCGTTGACCAGCTTGTAGACCATGTCGGTGCCCAGGGATTTCTGCACGATCATCACGTTCCACACGCCGATGGTGGGCACCGCCTTGGGCACGCCGCGGTAGATTCCTCCGCCCAGGTCCACGCCCATGTAGGTCTTGTTGGCCGCCAGCACCTTTTTCACCTGGTCCGGGGTGAAGGCGATGATCTGGATTTCGTGGGTGGTGGCCAGGTCCATGATGGAGCTGGTGCCCGGGCCCACCGACCAGAAGCCCACGTCGATGGTGCCGTCGCGGAGCGCGTTGGCGGTCTCGGTGAAGCTCAGGCGGGCGTCCTTGTAGTCCTTCTTCGTAATGCCCAAAGACTTCATCACCGCCTCGGCCATGAAGTTGGTGCCGCTGCCCGGGCTGCCCGAGCTGATGCGCTTGCCCTTGACCTGCATGATGTTGGTGATGCCGCTCTTTTTCAGGGTGACGATCTGCAGCAGGTTGGGGTACATGATGGCCATGGACAGGATGTTGTACTTCTTGCCCTTGAACTTGCTTAGCCCCTTGTAGCCGGCCAGGGCCACGCCGCCCATGACCTCGCCCACCACGGTCTCACCCTTGTGGGCCAGTTTCACGTTTTCCACCGATGCGCCGGTGACCTCGGCCACCGCCTTGACGCCGGGTACGTATTTGGACCAGATTTCGGCCACGCCGCCGCCGTAGGGATAGTAGATGCCACCGGTGCCGCCGGTGCCGATGGAGATGAAGGTGGTGCTCATGGCCATGCCGGCGCCCAGGGCCAGCGCGGCGCAGACCGCTACAATTATGCTCAAGCGTTTCATAGCTTTATCCTCCCTTGCCTACTTGGACACCGTCTTGACGATCAAAGTGACCGCGCCGGGCTTGGTGCTTTGGCCCTTGAAATAATAGGTGAAGCCGGCAGTAGCCCCGGGCTTGACCAGACCTTTTTTGGTCTTTCTGGGGATCAGGCCGCCCACCGCCTTGTCGTTGTCCAGGAAGATGTGCACCCGGTAGCGCTGCTCCTCCTTGCTCACGTTTTTGAGCGATACCTTGACCGCCAGGGATTTGACGCCCTTGTACTTCTTGAAAAAGCATTTGAGGCCCACCAGTTTGGCGTCCGGGGTGGTGGCCCTGATCAGTTTGCCCCGGGGCGCGCAGGGGAAGCTGGCCGGGGCTTTTTTGCCCGCCACCGCCTTCTCCATGGACTTGGCCTCTTTTTCCACGGTCGCGCAACCGCCCAGGGCAATGGCCATCAGCCCCAAGGCAAGCAACGACCACGTAGCCGCGCTTTTCAAAATCTTCATGCTTTCTCCTCCCGTCCTGGTTAACCCAAGTATCTAACCTCTCGGCTCAGCCGGCTTTGCGCCGCCGGGCCTTGTCGCCCAATTCCACTCCCATCTGTTGGTAACGGTCCCTGAGGGTCTCCAAATCGCTCACGGTCAGGCTCTTGGCCTCTTGGACCCGGCCCTGTTTGACGGCTTGCAGAATCTTCTTGTGATAGCCAAACACCGCCAGGCTGGTGTCGATGCTCAACTGCCCCTGCAGGCTATTCACCAGAATATTGATCACCGTCTCGCACAGGGCGCTCAAGAGGGGATTGCCCGACATGGCGGCCAGGCGGCGGTGGAATTCCAGGTTCAGGCTTCTGAGCGCCTGGGAGTCGTGCTGGGCCATCTCGGCCTGGGCCAAAACCTCGTCCAGCGAGGCCAGGCCCTCCGGGGTGGCCCGCCGGGCGGCCAGGGCCGCGGCCGGCGGTTCCAACAACAAGCGCAGTTCGAACAGGTCTTCCAGGGTGATGGCCCCGCCGGATAAAAGATTCTGGATGGAGGTGCCCAGGGGCTTGTCAAAGTCGCGGCAGACGAAGGTGCCGCCGCCGCCGCCCTTTCGCACCCGCAGGATGCCGGCCAGCTCCAGGGTGCGGATGGCCTCCCGCACCACCACCCGGCTCACCCCGAAGCCCTCGGCCAGCTCCCGCTCCGGAGGCAGGCGCTGGTCCTGCTGCAGCCGGCCGGAAAAGACCTGGGCCCGGATGGCCTCGGCCACCTCTTCGTAGGCCTTTTTGGGTTTGGCGGCCCGCAGGCGCTCAGGCATAGTGCCTCACCGCATGGGTAGTGTTGCTATATGGAACGTTTGGGTGGTGGTCTAACCTTCGACCACGGCCCATCTTGCCAACCCGCGCCCGCCCGTGTCAAGGGCCTAGCAGCTATATTGCAGCTTAGCGCCTTGACCCGGCACAGGCGGCGGCGTAGGCTGGGCCCATGTCCACTTATCCCCAGCACGGCCAGGCCGCACCATTGTGGAAAGAGGCGCTGTCCGCCTCCTACCGGCGTGGGGGCAAGTTCCTCTGGTTTCTGGTAAAAATGGTGCTGCCCTGGTATGTGGCCAGCGAACTTTTGATGATTTCGGGTGCCCTGGACTACATCAGCGGATTCCTCAAGCCCCTGATGGGCCTCTGGGGCCTGCCCCCGGAGGCGGCGGCGGTGCTCCTGGCGGGCATGCTGGTAAACCTCTACGCGGCGGCGGCGGTGGCCGCGCCCCTGGCGCTCACCTGGCAGCAGGTCTCGGTTTTGGGCCTGACCCTGGGCATCTGCCACAGCCTGGTGGTGGAGACGGTCATCGTGCGCGAGCTGACCCCCCGCTACCGGGCCCTGGCGGTGCTGCGGCTGGTCCTGGGCCTGGGCGCCGGCTGGGCCCTGGCTCTGGTGTTATGCTGAACCAGCTCCTGGGGGCCGTCCCCGGCGCGGTGGGACAAGGCCTGATCTTATGCGCCGAGATCGCGGCGGTGGTGCTGCCCTTGTTGTTCGGCTACGAGCTGGCCAAGGCCTACGGCGTGTTCCAGCGGCCCTGGAAGCGGCTCAGGCCCCTGTTGGCCCACATCGGCCTGGGCCCCGGCGCCCTGGTGCCGCTGCTGGCCGGGTTGTTTTTGGGTATTCTATACGGGGCGGGGATTATGATATCCCTGAGCCGGGAGCAGGGCCTGGCCGCGGGCGAGCGCCTGGCCCTGGGGGTGTTTCTGGTCACCTGCCACGCGGTGATCGAGGACACCGCCATCTTCATGCTCCTAGGCGGCAGCGCCTTTTGGATGCTGGCCCCGCGCCTGGCCCTGGCCGTGGGCCTCACCGCCCTGTTGGCCCGGCGGAGCAAAAAGGCG
>JANQFN010000045.1 GCA_028277825.1 Desulfarculaceae bacterium | reverse complement strand
CCGCCGGGCAGGGCTGCTGCGGCCTGCCCGCGATGGCCGCCGGCCTGGAGGGGGCGGCCAGGGACCTGAGCCGGCGTTTCATCGAGCAATTCGGTCCGGCCGGGGTGGATAAGGTGGTCACCGTATGCGGCTCTTGCGCCCACGCCCTGGTCACGCAGCCGCCGGCGCTGGCCCCGCCGGCCCAAAGAGAGACCGCCCGGGACCTGGCCGCAAAGGTGGTGGAGATCAGTCAGGTGCTGGCCCAGCACCCCGGACTGTTGGCCGGCAAGGGCCAGCATGCCCCTCCCACCGCTCTGCACCATCCCTGCCATTTGCAGACCGGGCTCCAGGTGACCCAGGAGCCCCAGGCGGTGCTGGCCGCCGCGGGGGTGGAATTGGCCGGGATGGACGGCGGCGACCAGTGCTGCGGAGGGGCGGGCCTGTTCGCGCTCAACGAGCCGGAGTTGAGCGCCGCCATCTTCAAGCCCCGGGCCCGGGCCCTGGAAGCCTGCGGGGCCCGGGCCCTGGCCACCAGTTGCTCGGGCTGCTTCCTGCAGTGGCGCCGGGGCCTGCCCGAAGAGGTGAAGGTTTGTCATCCCCTTGAGTTGCTGGCAGACTGAACCCCTGGCGGCGGGCGATGACCAGGAGGAGATCATGAGCGACATAGTGGCCATATACGGCAGCCCCCGCAAGAGCGGCAACACCGCCACCCTTTTGCAGCAGGCGGTGGCCGGCGCCCGCGAGACCGGCGCCGAGGTGCAGGAGTTCTTCCTGCGCGACCTGAAAATGTCGCCCTGCCTGGAGATCTATGGCTGCAAAAAGGACGGGCGCTGCGTGATCAAAGACGACTTCCAACAGGTGTACGACGCCTGCCTGGCGGCCCAGGGTCTGATCCTGGCCTCGCCCATATTTTTCTATTCGGTGAGCGCCCAGACCAAGATCATGATGGACCGCTTTCAGAGCCTGTGGGTTAAAAAATACTGGATCGACAAGCGGCCCTTTGGCGACAAGAACTTCACCCGCCAGGGAGTGTTCATCTCCGCCGCCGCCACCAGGGGCAAAAAGCTATTCGACGGGGCCCTGATGTGCGTCAAGTACTTCATGGACATTTTGGACATGGAGTTGACCGAGTCGGTGCTCTGCCGGGGCCTGGATTTCGAGGGCGACGTGGACAAGCGCCCCGAATACCTGGAACAGGCCCGGCAGGCCGGGGCCAGGCTGGCGGGGTCGCTACAAAACAAATAAAGCGGGCAACGCCGGGAGGTAATTCCGGGGCCGGCCAGTAAGAAGGGAAGACAAGAGGGTAGGGAAAAGGGTGGCTGCTACGGATTCCTTTGCGGGGGGCGCCCGGTAGCATTTTATGCTTTCGTCGTTAACCGGCAATTACAATCTAAACAAATAGTCATCATTGCGAGGGGCGGCGGCATTGGAGTTTGATTACTTAGCGAGACTTCTCCGCCGTCCCGTGGCAATCTTCCGCTTCCCCCGACGCTTCGCTTGGGGTAAACCGAAGCAGTTAGGCCGGATACTGCAGAAGCGGAAACAAACCCCGCCCCTATATCCGAACAATTAACTGTCCTTGTAGGGGAGGGGTTTACCCCCTCCCATCTTTCTTTTTTTCCAAGGAATCACGGCAGGCGGTTGCCCAGCCTGATCACCGGCAGACCAGGGCGCCCAACGGCTGCGCGGCCAGCCCGGCGGCTCCGGGGGCAGGAAGCCTGCCCAGTCGCCTTTAGACCGGTCACTTCACGAAAGCCAAACATCCGGCTTCGCCAGCCCCCGACACGCTGTGTTACTGGCTGCGCTCTGACCTCGACGTAGTTTCTGCTACGCCTGCGGTCCTCGCTTGCCAGTTGCCTTGCTTGTCAGTGGCTGGCTATGCCGGGTCTTGCCATGATTTGCCTTATGTCATCGTAATGATTTGGTTAAATATTAAGGCTGCCCAGTTAGTCAATGCTGTCCGGCTTTCGTGAAATGACCGGTCTGGCCGGTCTGGCCTGCTCGCCTGGCCCGCCTGCCGGCTCACAGGCCAGGCAACCGCGTTGCAGCGCCTTGCTTATTGAGGGACTGCCGGTGGCAGCGGGGCGCTAATCAAAAGAGGATTGTTGTATCTTTGTAAAGGAGGGGTTCATTCCCTCCCGTCTCCTTTGCCCGCCGCCTATCTTTCGTCGGGCGCCCGCAGCTTGTGCTTCTCCGGGTTCCAGGGGGTGCCCTTGGGCAGCTTCTCCACGCCCAAGACTTGGTTGATCAGGCCCCGGGCGATGGTGGAACTGGGTGGGATGGCGGGCAGGTCGTCGGGGCCGTACCAGTCGGCCTCCACTATCTCCCGGCCGTCGATCTCTATCTCGCCGCCGGCCCACTGGCAAATGAAGCCGATCATCAAGGAGTCGGGGAAGGGCCAGGGCTGGGAGCCGAAATAGGTGATGTCGGTCACCTCCACCCCCACCTCTTCCCTGATCTCGCGGGCCACGCATTCCTCCAGGGTCTCGCCGGCCTCCACGAAACCGGCCAACACGCTCATGCGTCCGGCGGGGAAGCGCGGGCTCCGGGCCAACAGCAGCTTGTCATCCTTTTGCACTGCCATGATCACCGCCGGGCTGATGCGGGGATAGGCCAGGTAGTCGCAGGCCGGGCAGCGCCGGGCCCGCTCCTCGGCCACCTCGTCCATGGCCGCGCCGCAGGCCCCGCAAAAGGCGTTGCCCTGCTCCCAGGCCAGGATCTGTTTAGCCCGCGCCCCCAGGCCGAACAGGTCCTGGGGCCAGCCCAAAAACAGGCCGTAGAGGCCGTGCCAGGCCAGGCCTTCCGGCTCCGGGGCCTCCTCCGGGGCCCGGGCGGTGTAGGCCGGGCGCCCCTGCCACAGGCCCAGATAGTGAGTCGCATCCAGTTCCAGACCCAATTCACCGGGCCCGGACGCCCGGGGCGGGCGGTTGTCCGGGTCCACCAGAATCTTGTTGCCCTTGAAAACCAACCACACCGAGGGCCCGCCGTCCTCGGGCGGGGGGGTGTTGCCGGCCTGAAAATCGCTAGCCATCTTGGGTTACACCTCTTAAGTTGAATGGCGCTAAGCCTATCACAAGCCCTGCCAGTGCCCAAGGCCCTGGGCCACCCTCCACCCTTGCCCACCCTGGCGCTAGGCGTTAGGATAGACCCGGTTAATACACAGTGGAGCCTGCCGCATGCTGAAACGTTGGTACGAATACGCCCGTCAGATGGGCCCGGCCTGGATCATCAGCGCCGTGGCCTGCGGTCCCGCCACCCTGGTCAGCGTGATCAAGGCCGGGTCCGGCTTTGGCTACGATCTTCTCTGGGTGGTGGTCCTAAGCGCCGTGTTCGGCACCACCGCCCAATACCTGGCCGCCCGCATCGGCATCCTGGAGGGCCGGGGCATCATCGGCGCCACCGCCGACCGCCTGGGTTCCGGCTGGTCCTGGGTGCTGGCGGTGGACGCTGTCTTGGCCACCTATCTGGCGGCCATGGTCCTGATGAACGCCCTGGTGGGGGTCACCTCCCTGATCACCGGTATCGTCACCCCCTGGTGGGGCCTTTTCTATGCCGTGGTGCTCTCCCTGGTTCTGATCCAGGGGCGCTACCGCTGGTTCGAAAACCTGTGCAAGCTTTTGGTGGTGGGCGTGGTGGTCTGCTTCATCATCACCGCCCTGCAGGCCGACATAAGCTGGGGCCAGGTCATGGCCGGCCTGGCGCCAGGACTGCCCGGCGGGGTGAACTCGGCCCTGTTGGCTGCGGCCATCATGGGCGGGGCGGTGCACATCACCATCATCGGCATGCACACCTACAACACCAACGCCCGGGGCTGGACCAAGGCGGAACTGCCCCTGGCCCGTTTCGACACCGTGGCCTCCATGGGCCTGGCCTTCGGCATCTACAGCCTGGCCATCTTTTTGGTGGGCGCCGCCCTTTTAAATCCCGCCGGAGTGGTGGTCAAGGGCCCCCGCGAGGTGGTCTCCTCCCTGGCCCCGCTGCTGGGCCAAAACGCCATGGGCGTCTTTCTGGCCGGCTTCTGGGCGGCCACCTTTTCCACCATCATGCCCACCTTTTTGGCTGCGGCCTACTTCATTTTCGACAAGATGGGCTGGAAGGCCCAGCGCAGCAGCAACCGCTTCCGCCTGGTCTTGATCGGCGGGGTGCTCCTGTCGGCGGTGGGGCCCTTCATCAAGGGCGGCTTCTTCGTGCTCCTGCCCATAATGCTAGCCCTGGGCCTGTGCGGCACGCCCCTGATCATCGCCATCATCCTCTACCTGCTCAACAAGAAAGAGTATTACCCGGGCCAAACCAATTCCTGGCCGCTCAATCTTCTGGCCGCTATCACCTTGATCATCACCACCTTCCTGGCCGGGCGCTTCATCCTGAGCAAGCTGGGGGTGCTCTAGTGGCCGGCGCGGCGGTGACCCTGCCCAAGCTGGATGAGCTTTTGGGCCGGCGCACCCTGATCTGCGGCGAGATTAACAGCGGCAAGACCGGGTTGTTGGCCGACGCCCTGCAGGCCTTTCTGGCCGCCGGCCAGGGCGGGCTGGCGGTGATCGACATGGCCCCGCCCACCACCAAGGGCATCGGCGGCAAACTCCGCGGGGTGTGGCTGGAGCAGGTGCGCTACTTCAGCGCCGGCCTGGCCCCTCCGCGGCTCA
>JANQFN010000043.1 GCA_028277825.1 Desulfarculaceae bacterium | reverse complement strand
CCGCCGCCCGTCGGCACCGGAGGAGGCCACACTCGGGGCTTCGGCGGCTTTAACCGGCCCTTGGCCACCACCACCACCACTGAGACCACCACCACGACGACGACCACCACCACGACCACTACTACGACCACCACCACCAGCACCACTACTACGACCACCACCACGACCACTACTACCACCACCACCGCGCCCACCACTACCACCACGACAACGACCACCACCACCAGCACCACCACCACCACGACGACCACGACGACGACGACCACCACCACCACCACGGATGAAGGGCAGTAGGGGTTTTTGCGTTCAGGGCGCTGAATCAGATCGTGGGGGGAATAAAGGACATCTTGCGGTAGAAGCGGGGCAGGCGCTCGGGGTCAAAGGAGGGGCACTGTTCATGCACCTCCTCTGCCTGGGCCGGGCCCAGGGGCCAGACCTTGGATTTGCGCGCGGCCACGTTGTCGTTGATCAGGTTGGCGTAGCACAAATGCCCGGGCTGGGCAAAGCGCCGCCAGGTGTTGGCCCAGACCTGGGCCAGGGGGCGCTCCCTCAGATTCCCAAAAGAGATCATGGTGAAGTCGCAGGGGCAGAGGTTGCCCTCGGCGTCAATGAACAGATAGTTGAAGCCCGCCCCGCAGCCGTAGAGTTGTTCGCTTTCGAAAAAGTCATAGGCGAACACCCCGGGGTAGCCCGGCGAGGCGGTGCAGCGCCGCTGGATGTCATAGATGGTGCGCACGTTCGCCGGGGTCAGCTTTTCCTCGGGCCGGGCGGCGAGCCGGCCGCTCAAGATGGGGGAGGTGAGGCGCATGTCGTTGACGCCCAGTTCCTTGAAAAACTCGATGGTGCGCCACATTTCTTCGGGCTGGTCCACCATGGTCCGCTCGGGCACGAAGGAGACCGACACATAGAGCCCCTCCTCCTGGAACAGGGCGATGGCCTTGAGCGCGGTGTCGAACATGCCCCGGCGGCCCCGGCCCCGGTCGTGCACCTCGGCGCGGTAGTGGTCCAGGCTCACCACCGGCATCAAGAGGCCGGCCTCTTTCAGGGCCCGAGCCCGGGCTGCGGTCAGCCCGAAGCCGGTGGTGAACAACAGCGGGGCCGACAGCGGCGCGGCGGCGGCGATGGCCTCCTCCAGGTCGTCTCTAAGCAGCGGCTCGCCGCCGGTGAAGCCGATGACCGAGGTACCCAACTCCTGTACCTCGGCGATGGCCCGTTTCAGCTCGGCCAGGCTCAACTCGTCCTTTTTGACCCGGCTGGAGAAGGAGCAGTGCCAGCAGTCGCAGGGGCACTTGGCGGTCAGGGCGAAGTTGGTGATGATGGGCAGGGGCCGGCCCGAACAGATGGAGACCACCCCCTCCAGGTAGCGATCATAGGCCCGGGAGGGAAACGGCGGGGTGAAGGTGTTAGAGTAGTACAAGCCGCCCAAGCGGGTCAGCTTGCTCTGCTTGGACACCTGGTTCAGGGCCAGCTTCTGTTTTAGACGCAGGCCCTTCAAAGCCGGGTGACGGGAGGTGCGCAGGGTGACGGCCATACGCCTGAGCCCGTAAAGCTGGGTCCCGTTCATCGCTCCCCCCCTTTTTTGTTTAGCTGGCCGCTTGCTTATAGGCCGCCTTCATGGCCGCCACCAGTTCCTTGGAGTCCTTGGGCGGCGGCGGGTAGTTCTCCTTGGCGATCATGCTGATGGCTTCGGAGGGGCAGCCGGTGGCGCAGGCCGCGCAGCCGAAACAGCGGTCCAGGTCAAGGGCCGGCGGGGCGTCCTCGTCGGTCAGTTCCAGGGCCACCGGCGGACAGCGCTCCACACAGGTGCCGCAGGCCACACAGGCCTCGGCGTCAAAAGCGGGCTGGAAGCCGGAGTTGAAAAACAAAGCCGGCTTGTCCTGCTCCATGACGCCGGTGATCACTTCGCAGTGCCAGCGGTCGCAGTTGCAGACGAAGTCGATGTCATCGGAGGTGTTGCGGCTCATGTGCACCAAGCCGGCCTCTTCGGACAGGTCCAAAATGTCCAGGGCCTCTTGTTTGCTCACCCGGCGCCCGCCCAGGCGCTCCACGGCGTAGTCGGCCGAGGGCCCGAACTGCATGCAGACCTCCATGGGCATCTCGTGGGTGTCTTCGCCGCGAAGGAATCCGCCGTGGCGGCAGTAGCAGGTGGTCACCCCGATGGAATCGTACTTGTCGATGTAGGAGGCCATCTGGTCGTAGGTGTGGATCACGTTGCCCGCCGGGATGTAGCGGTCCACGGTGATCACCCGGGTGGCGGGGAACACCATCTTGGCCTTGCCCTGGGCAGCCTTGAAGGCCTTTTTGTAGTCCCAGATCAGGTGGGCGATTTTCTTGTCGCGCTCGCCGCTGGTGCCGGGCATGAACTGGAACTCGAAGATGCCGGGCATGAAGCGCGGGCCCATGAAATGGCGCAGGCCCTTGATCATAAAGGTGGTGCATACCCCCTTGTTCGCCATGGTTTCCAGCATTTCGGTGATTTCGGTTTCGTCCCGGCCGGTCTCTCGGGCCAGGGCCTCGGCGGTGAAGGGCCCCTTGGGCATAAGGTTGTTCAGCGCCGCCTCTTCCGGGGTGAACAGCTCTTCCACCAGGGCGAAGAATTCGGGGATGTCCATGCCGGCGTAGGGCCCGCCCCGTTTTTTCATCACATCCAAAAGTTCGCGGTACACGTCCTGGGTCATGGCGCTCCTCCCCTGGCATGATGTCGTGCGGGTTGCCGTCATGGGACTATCGGCAGATCCATCCTTACAAAAATAAGAGGCTTTGGCAATGATTGCCTGCGGACGCTTTCCCGCGGATTGCCAAGCCGGACGCTTGCAGTTAAGATTGGATACCTCAGTAAAATGCTCGGCTATCAACAACCCAGCAGGGACGGGAACACCATGAATTACCCAGAGGAACTCAACCGGATTCGCGATTTGGCCCTGGAGCTGGGTTCGGCCCGGGCCGAGATCGTGCCCACATCTGTCCTGGAGATCAAGACCAGCGCCTGGGCCAAGTGCTTCATCCCGGCCTGCAAGTTCTACGGCAGCTCCATCATGTGCCCGCCGCACAACCCCCTGAAACCCGAGATAACCAAGCAGATCGTGGCTGATTTTGATTGGGCCCTGTTGTTCCAGCTCATGGCCCAGGTGGATGATTTTGTGGGCGATGAGTGGCGCAGCAAACACGTGCCCACCGAACTCAAGCACAAAGAGATGGTGGCCGAGCTGGAGGGTGAGGCCTTCCATTTGGGCTATCACCTGGCCATCGGCTTTGCCGCCGGTGAATGCTCCTTGTGCGTGCCCCAAAAGGAGTGCGCCGTGCTCACCAGCGGCGAGTGCCGCCACCCCCTGCAGGCGCGGCCGGCCATGGAGGCCTGCGGCTTTGACGTGTTCGCCATCGCCAAAAAGATGGGCTGGCCCATGGTGCCCATCGGACACCAGAGCCAGCCGGAAAAGATTCCCTGTGCCAGCCTCATCGGCATGGTGCTGTTGGTTTAGCCCTCATATTTCGGGGGCCTCTATTTAAACCTGGGCGTCACCTTTTGCAATATCAGGTCTTGCAGATCGGCGGTGTCAGGGTCTGGCATCCATTTTCTCTTTTGGTTTTGCTTCTGGGCAGACACCTCAGCCGACAGGCGCGAGACCATGGGATCTCTTTTATAGCAATCGACCACCACCGTGGCCTGCCATTTGCGGTCGGGCTGAGCCACTTCTTTCAGGACAAACCTGGTGCTTTCACTTGCCTGGACTTCCTTGAGAATGTGCAACTGCTGGTCCTGCTGAATTTTATTCCTTACGGCCTTCAGCACCTCAGTGCATTTTACATCCGCTATTGCCACGAAAACCCTATCCGGCGGGCTTTGGGGTGAATTGTCGTTTTGAGTTGAAGCCGACAAACACCCCGCCATAAAAAATAGCGGTAAAAACCATAGCAAGTTGGCCAATAGCCAGGTCTTGGGCATAACGATCACCTGTCCCGGTTAATTGGTTATTAAGAGGTGAAGCTATGGAATCATGGCTTGCTGCTCATCTGAATAACAAAAAACCCTTTGTTTTTTATCACGATCCAATGAAACCGTTATGACTTGCATTCCCCTGGGCGGCTCCGGACGCTTGCCCAACTCTCTTCCTTTCATGAGGGCGGGCACATAGGTAAGGACCGGCAGACTGTATAACTCGCGGAAAAACCACTGTTGGCGTCCCGTAATTTCATCTCTTACGTTAGGCGCACTGCTGGCCATAATGGCATCGCTGTGGCCAATGTGTCCCAGCGAGTGCCCTAATTCATGGGTAAGGATGGTCTGCAGGCTCAGGCCGCTACACAAGGCGCCGTAGCTGGGATTGATCCAGACATAGTTTTTAAATATGGAGCCGGCTATCCAATAGACCTGGGACAGCCCGCAGCCTGATATGGAGCCAAAGGAAACCACTATATCTCCGCTGCTTCCGCTGTATACGCTGAAGCTCTTGCCGCCCAACAAGCCAACCCAACGATTAAGCGCTGCGGCCACGATGCTAGGGTCCATGCCCTTCACGGCCACGCGAATGGTAGATTTGGTCCATCTGAAAGTGAAGCCGGAGTTATAGGTGGCGTTCATATCGTACAAATACTGATAATCCGGTCCATCGTCCCCGCCGCCGCCGCCGCCGCAAGAAAGCGCCAGGGCCACCAAGGCCAACAACAGAGCCAACAACAGTCGTTTCATGAATTCCCCCACGGATATGAGTTGTGCGCTGAGATTTCCCCCCAGGGAATGGCCAGGCGTTGAGCCCGGCCTCTGAACAACTATTTTTTAGACAGGCATTTTTTACAACGGGGGCAGCATATCATTCCGGCCGCTTTATTGACAAGGCCGGAGGTGAATTATCGAACCAGTTCCGCCGGAACTCCTCGCCAGCTGCAGGCGGTGCAATGGATGTCGCTGGTGTCCAGTCCGCTCAGTTCCTTGCGCGAATTATAGCACTCTCAATGGCAGCGTTACCCACAGCCGGGAAAAACTAACGCATTTAACAACAATAAGCGCAACAACTTTCCGCTGGGCAATTGCCACAATTGCAACCGGCACATTGATCGGTAGTGGTAGTAGTGGTGTGGGTGGTGGTGGTAGTCGTAGTTGTAGTTGTAGTAGTTGTCGTGGTCGTCGTTGTGGTGGTGGTTGTTGTTGTAGTTGGAGTAGTTGTGGTGGTGACGATGTCGGTGTCGTCGGGCGGAGGCGAGTCGCCGCCTCCCCCTCCACCGCCGCCGGGGCAGGCAACCGCCAAAGCCATACAGGCCAGCGTTAGCAATATTAATAGTTTCCTCACGGTCCCCCCCACAGGTATGTGTATGGCTAACGAATTCCCCCAGACTATGCGTTTGCTACAAAATGCTTATTTATTATTGCCAAATCAATAAAGTTTGCAGAGACCTTTTAGCTGACGCACCGTATCACCCAGGCTCGTTTCCTTACAAGTCTGGAACTTAATCACGGAACCAACTTTTTCAGAGCTCCCCGCCAGCCGCAGGCGGTGCAGTGGATGTCGCTGGTGTCCAGTCCGCTCAGTTCCTTGCGCGGGTGGCGGGTGGTGAACAGGCGGCCTGCGGCGTCCACCTGGAAATAGGTGTGGCCGCCGCCGGCCTCCATGACGTAGAAGCGGTCGTTGAGGCACTGGGGGCACTTGAGCCAGGCCCCGGCCCTGTGCTGGGCGCCGCCGCTCATGGCCCGCCCCGGCTCAAGCCGCGGCCAGGGCCACCCGCTGTCCTTCGATCTCCAGGGTGGTCTTTGAGTAGGTGAGCTTCTCGGAGATCAGGCCGTCTTTGAAGGTGATCACGTCCACCCCCCGGCGCACCTCGGGCTTGCCCTCATAGGCCTTCTCCAGGGAGGGCCAGGAGAGCGACCAGCGGAACAGCACCTTCTGGGCGGCCTGATCCACGAACAGGTCCTCGAAGTGGAACTTGAAGCCGCCGTTGTGGGCGAACCAAGGTCCCCAGGCCTTGGCGATGGCCTCCTTGCCCTGGAGCACCCCGCCGGTCCAGTTTTCAAAAACCGCGTCGTCAGTAAAGCCGGCCGCCACACCGTCGATGTCGTAGTTATCCCAGGCGGTGTTCCACTTTTTCATGAAGGCGATCAACTGGTCTCTGCTAAGTGCCATGACTGGTCCTTTCTGCTTGGATTGCGGCGGGGGCAGGTGGCCCATTATGACCCGGGGCCAAGGCCCGGCGCAAGCCGCTGCCCTGCACCTCAGGACCCGGCGTCCACCTGGTGGGCTAGCCAGGTGGAGATGACCGCCACCTCCCGCGGGTCCTCCATGGCCGCCAGGTTTTGCCGCCGCCATTAAATTCAGCACAATGAAAAGTATTCACATTGGACCGGCACCGTCAGCCGCCGGCAGCCCAAGGCTTGGGCTCCCAAGTGATCACACCAGGAGCCTAATGATTTGATGTGGCAAATGGTGTCTCGACCCGCTTTGCCTCCAGCGGCACGCTGGCAGCCCATGGTTTGGGCTCCCAAGTGATCACACCGGGAGCCTAATGATTTGATGTGGCAATTGGTATCTCGACTCGCTTTGCCTCCAGCGGCACGCTGGCTGGCGAAGCCGGGCCGTTACTTGGCTAGCTCCGCTTTGGCGTCGTCATAAGCCTGCTTCAATTGTACCAGGGCCTCGGCTAACTCCTTTTTGGCCTGCTCCAGATTGTCCTTGCTGGCCTCGTGCACCTTCTCCAGCTTCTCGGCCACCCGCTTTCTTTTTTCCACCAATTCCTTGGCCAGTTCTTCGTACTTGGCCTGGCCCTGGGCGGCCTTTTTCATGGCCTTTTGGTAGAGTTCGTCGCCCTCCTTCTGCATCTTCTCCCAGGACTCAGCCAATTTTTTGGTCCATTCCTCGTGCTTTTGCTTGCCGAACTCAGCCGCCGCCTCGGCCGCC
>JANQFN010000004.1 GCA_028277825.1 Desulfarculaceae bacterium | reverse complement strand
CCTGATCTGGGGCGTGCCGCTCACCCCCAAGCTGATCGCCTTTTTCCCGGTGGCGGCGGTGCACATCCTGTTCACCTATGCCCTGGTGCTGTTGTTGTCGGCGGCCAACGTCTTCATGCGCGACACCCGTCACATCCTGGGCAACTTCATCACCTTGTGGTTTTTCATCACCCCCATCCTCTATCCGCTCAGCCAGGTGCCAGACAAATGGCGACCCCTGGTCTACCTCAACCCGGCGGCCATCTTCTCCCTGAGCTATCACGACCTGTTCTTTTGGGGACGCTGGCCCCGCTGGGACCTGTTGGGTCTCATGGCCCTGCTCTCCCTGGTGCTCCTAGCCGTGGCCGTGGTAATCTTCGAGCACTACAAGGAGTACTTCGCCGAGAAGATATGAGCGCTGATCTGGCCATAGAGGTGAAGGGGCTCACCAAGCGTTTTCGCCGCGAGCTCTTGAAAAGGGACTACACCACCTGGAAGTCCCTTTTGTTAAAGCCCTTTACCGCCGCCAAGCAGGCGGACCTGCTCACGGTGCTCGACGGCGTGGACCTCTCCCTGCCCACCGGCCGCACCCTGGCCATCATCGGCGAAAACGGCTCGGGCAAGTCCACCTTTCTCAAAATCCTGGCCGGCATCTACAAGGCGGACGAGGGCCTGGTCAAGGTGCAGGGCCGGGTGAGCAGCCTGATCGAGTTGGGCGCCGGCTTTCACCCCGAGTTTTCCGGGCGGGAAAACGTTTTTCTCAACGGCACCATCCTGGGCCTGAGCAAAAAGGAGATAGGTGAGCGCTACCAACAGATCGTGGACTACTCCGGGTTGGGTGAGTTCATGGAGGCGCCGGTTAGGACCTATTCCTCGGGCATGTACGTGCGCCTGGGATTCGCCGTGGCGGTCAACGTGGACCCGGATGTCTTGCTGGTGGATGAAGTCCTGGCTGTGGGTGATGAGGCCTTCAGCCACAAGTGCGAGGACAAGCTAAACGAGTTCAAGCGGGCGGGCAAAACCATCTGCCTGGTCTCCCACGATTTGCAGGCCGTTAAGAAGTTCGCCGACGAGGTGATCTGGCTGGATGGCGGAGTGATCGCCGCCCAGGGCGACCCGGCCCGGGTGATCGACCAGTACCGCCAGGTGGTGGCCCAGCGCGAGGATGAGAGCGGCCGCCGGGCGGCGGCGGCGCGAAGCGGCCTGGAGTGCGATGAACGCTGGGGCTACGGCGAGGTGGAGATCACCGCAGTGCGTCTTTTGGACGAAAGCGGCGAGCCCCATTCGGTGTTTACCTCCGGCGAGCCCATCACCATCGAGATGGACTATTTGATTCATCAGCAGGTGGAAGGCCTGGCCTTTGGCGTGGCCATCCACAACACCGCCGGGGTATTGTGCTACGGCTCCAACACCCACCTGGACACCGCCCAACTGGGCCCGGCGCCTCCGGCGGGCACGGTGCGCTTCATGGCCCAGCGCCTGGACCTGGTGCAGGGCACCTATATGCTGGACGTGGCGGCCAACTCGCCGGAGGGCCGCGACTACGATTACCTGACCCAGGTGGCCACCTTTGCGGTGCGGGGCGGGCCCGAGGGCGACGCGGGCGTCTACCGTCCGCCCCACCATTGGAGCCTCAGCCCCAGAGAAGAGAGCCCATGAGCGAGGACAAGAAAGCGGCCGCGGTCGACCTGGAGGCCGTCCTGGCCCAGGTGGATGCGGCCCTGGAAGATGGCAAGGCCAAGGGACGCTACGACCCGGCCGAGGTGCGCAAAGTTGAGGAGGCCGCGGTCTCTTTCGACCAGATCGACGACGAGCCCGCCGCCCTTTTGAAGCTGCACCAGGCCAAGCTCAAGGAGCTGTGGGACCCGCTGCCCTGGGGGGTGACCACCCACCGGGCGGGAGGGGCGGGCAAGCTGATCCTGGGCCTGAAAAAAATCATCCAGAAAATAAGCGCCTTCCCCAAGAGCGTCTGGTTCGCCCGGCAAAGCAGCTTCAACGACGAGGCGGTGCAACTCATCGCGGTGCTCTTACCCCTGATCGCCAATCTCCGGGGCCGCATGCCCCAGGCCGAAAAGCGCCTGGACGCCCTGGAGGTGCAGTTGGCCCGCATGGGCCCGCGTTTTGAGAAAATCCTGGCCGACCTGCAGCGGGTGGTGGAGCGCCAGGCCGAGGCCGGGCCCCAGGCCGAGGCCACCGCGCGGGAAGTCTCCCGGGCCCGCTTCCAGAGCCGGGGCGAGGCCTATCTGGAGTTCGAGAACCAGCACCGGGGCACCCGCCAAGACATCAAAGAGCGCCAGGCGGTATATCTGCCCTACTTTGCCAAGAGCGTCTCCCCCCAGGCGCCGCTGTTGGACATCGGCTGCGGCCGGGGCGAGTTCCTGGAGGCCGCCGGCGAGGCCGGGCTGGCCGCAAAGGGCGTGGAGTTGAACCCGGAGATGGTGGCCCTGTGCCAGCGCCAGGGCCTGGAGGTGGCCGAAGCCGACGCCCTGGAATATCTACGCGGCATTGAGGACGAAAGCCTGGGCGGCATCCTCATGGCCCAGATCATCGAGCACCTGAGCCACGATGAGTTGAGTGAGCTGGTCAGCCTGGCCGGGGCCAAGCTCAAGCCCGGCGGCTGGCTCATCGCCGAGACCGTGAACCCGGCCTGCCTGACCACCTTTTCCGGCGCCTTCTATCTGGACCTGAGTCACATCCGGCCCATCCACCCCGAAGCCTCGCGCTTCCTGTGGCAGTGGGCCGGCCTGACTTCGGTGGAGATCCTGCTGCTCTCGCCCTATCCGGAGGACTATCTGCTCAAGAAAGTCCCGGGCGAGGACGAGGCGGCCCAGGCCCTGAACTACAACGTGCAGCGCCTCAACGAACTGCTCTACGGGCCTCAGGACTACGCGGTGGTGGGGCGCAAGTAGGCCATGGCCAACCCCCCTCGGTTGCGCGCCACCTTCGTGCTGCCCTGGTACGGCGAACAGGTGCCGGGCGGGGCCGAGGCCGAGGCGCGCCACACCGCTGAAAACCTGGCCGAGGCCGGGGTGGAGGTTGGGGTTTTGACCACCTGCCTGGCCGGGCTGGGCAGCGACTGGGACTCAGACACCCTGCCCGCCGGGGTGAGCCTGGAAAACGGGGTGCGCGTGCGGCGTTTTGCCACCGCCCGCCGCGACGGCCCGCGTTTTGACGGCCTTAACCTCCGGGTGGTGGCCGGCGGGCAGCTCACCGCCACCGAGGAGCGCGACTTCTATGGCAACATGGTGTATTCGCCGGAGCTGTTGGAGTACATCGCAGCGCACCCCGAAGAGGGGCCCTTTTTCTATATCCCCTATCTGTTCACCTCCTCGGTGTGGGGCCCGCTGATCCACCCCAGTAAAAGCCTGTTGATCCCCTGCCTGCACGATGAGGGCTACGCCCGTATGGCCGCGGTGAAAAGGGCCTTTGAGACCTGCCGGGCAGTGTGCTTCCACGTGCCGGCCGAACGCGACCTGGCCGCCTCACTCTATGACTTGGGCCGCACCGAGCCGCTGATCGTGGGTGAGGGCATGGCCACGGACTGGAGCTTCGACCCTGAGCGCTTCCGGACCGAGTTCGGCATCGACGGTCCCTTTGTGCTCTACGCGGGCCGCAAAGACGCTGGGAAAAACACACCGCTGTTGATCAACTACTTTTTACAGTTCATCAAAGACGGCCTGGGGCCCCAGGGGCTCAAGCTGATCCTGATCGGCAACCTGCCGGCCGAGATTCCGGCCGGGGGCGAAGAGCACGTCCAGGACCTGGGCTTTGTGTCCGTGCAGCAAAAGCGCGACGCCTACGCCGCGGCAGAGGTGTTCGTACAACCCTCGCTCATGGAGAGCTTTTCGCGGGTGATCATGGAGGCCTGGCTGGCCCACACCCCGGTTATGGTGCATGCTGACTGCGCCGTCACCCGCGACCATGTGATGCTCAGCCACGGCGGGCTGCCCTTCAATGACTATCCCCATTTCGCCGAATGCCTGCGGCTTCTCTTGGACAGCCCCGACCTGCGCGGGCGGATGGCCGCCGCCGGCCGGCAGTATGTGATCGACAACTTCTCCTGGCCGGTGGTTACGGCCAACTATCTCAAGGTGATCCAAGAAGTCTGCGCCGAACCGGTGCCGGCCCCAACCACCGCGGCCAACGTATTGCAGCGGCGCAAAAAAGCGGCGCCCCGGGGGCCGGCGGTGCACCAGATGGTGCCGGACTTCTCCTTTGGCGACGCCATCGGCAACGAGGCCCTGGCCCTGCAAAAGGCCCTGCGCTCGGCGGGGGTGGCCTCGGACATCTTCGCCCATTTCGTGCACCCCCGCCTGGCCGACAAGGCCCGGCCCATCGAGGAATACTTCAAGGAGGCGCGGCCTGAGGACGTGCTCTTGTTCCACTTCTCCATCGGCCATCCGGTGGCCGACCGCCTGCCCGAGATGCCCGGCCGCCGCGTCTTGCGCTACCACAACATCACCCCGGCTCATTACCTTGAGCTGTGCAACCCCGAAAGCGCCGCCCGGGCCCGCCAGGGCCGCGAACAGTTGCCCCGCATCGCCCCGGCGGTGGAGCTGGGCCTGGGGGTGAGCGACTACAACTGCGCCGAGCTGACCGAGGCCGGCTGCCCGGCCACGGCCACGGTGCCCATTGTCCTGGACCTGGATGTCTTGCACACCCCGCCGGACGGCTTCGTGGACTTTCGCTTCGGCGACGGCCGCCCGGCGGTGCTGCACGTGGGCCGCCTGGTGCCCAACAAGGCCATCGAGGATTTGATCAAGACCCAGTACTGGCTCAGCCGCCTGGTGCCCGGGGTGCGCTTGATGCTGGTGGGCGGCGAGGCCGGCTGCGAGGCCTACGCCGCGGGCTTGAGGGAGTTGACCGAACGCCTGGCGGTGCCGGACGTGCATTTCTCGGGGCACATCTCATTCGCCGGGCTCATGGCCTACTACCGCCGGGCCGATCTGTACCTCTGCCTTTCCGAACACGAGGGCTTCTGCGTGCCCCTGGTGGAGTCCATGCATTTCGGCATACCGATTTTGGCCTACGCCGCCGCCGGAGTGCCCGGCACCCTGGGCCCCGGCGGCCTGCTGCTGGAGAGCAAGGAACCGGAACTGGTGGCCGAAGCCGCGGCCCGGATACTTGGGGACCCGGCCCTGAAGCAAGAGATGAGCGCCGCCGCCCGCGCCCGGCTGGAGCGCTTCCGCCCCGCCCGGGTGGAGGACGACCTCAAGCAGGTGCTCACGGAGCGCCTGGGCCTGGAGCTTGAAAGGTGAACCTGGGTCTGGTCATAGACGCCCGCGCCCTGCAACCGGGCTTCAAGCAGCACCACATGCGGGGCATCGGCCGCTACGCCCGGAATCTCCTGGCCGAGATGCTTGAGCTAGTGGATGAGTCCCGGCTGGAGCTGATCGTGCGCGGCGACCTACCCGATCCGGAGGTGGCTCCCGGGGCGGGGCGCATCCCGGTGGCCTACGCGCCGGGCTGGTTGCCCGCGGGTAAACAGGTGGCAGGCCATCATTTAAGGCTCAAGCGTGACCTGGCCCCGCTTTGGGGCCAAGGCAAGGTGGTGCATTTTCTCTCGCACGTGGACGCGCCCTATCGCATCGGGCCCGGCGCGGTGCTCACCTGCCACGACCTGATCTTTCAGCGCTTGCCCCATCTCTACATGGCCGGCCAGAACCCGGCCCTTTTCCGCCTCAAGCGCTGGCTGGAGACCCGGGCCCTGTTCCAAGCGGCACGCATCATCGCGGTGAGCCAGTGCACCGCCGGCGATCTGGTGGACATATATCGCCTGGACCCGGGGCGCATCCGGGTGATCCCCGAGGCGGCCGACCCCGGCCTGGCCCCGGTGACCGACCCGGCCGCCCGGGCCGAAGTCCTGGCCCGCTATGACTTGAGCCCGGAGGAGCCCTATTTCTTCTATTTGGGCGGCCTGGACCCGCGCAAAGGGCTAAACATCCTCCTGGAGTCCCTGCTATCATTGGACCAGGCGACGGGTGCCGTATTGGCCGTAGCCGGGCCCTTGCAGGAGGACAAGCACTACCCGGCCCTGCAGCGCCAGATTGCACGGCTCGGACTCGAGGAGCGGGTGCGCCTGTTGGGCTTTGTGGCCGAGAGCGATCTGCCCGCCCTGTTTTCGGCGGCAAGGGCTTTCGTCTTTCCCTCGCTGTACGAAGGCTTCGGCCTGCCGCCCCTGGAGGCCATGGCCTGCGGTGCGCCGGTGATCGCGGCCCGGGCGGCGGCGGTGCCCGAGGTGGTGGGTGAGGCCGGACTATTGGTGCCGCCGGGGGACGCCGCCCAGTTGGCCGGGGCCATGACCCGGGTTCTCCAAGAACCGGAACTGGGCCAGGCGCTCAAAGCAAAGGGGCTTAAGCGGGCGGCGCGGTTTTCCTGGCAACGGGCCGCCCAACAAACTTTGGCCGTTTACGAGGAGGTGGCTGCTGGGCTCTAAGGAGATAGGTAGCCGCTTCGCGGGCTGGATACTGGAGAGCTGCCTGGCGCTATTGGTGGCCAGCGCGGTGTTCTGGCTCTGGCCTCGCCTGGCCCTGCCCCGCCTGGGACAGGAGGAGGTCTGGTTCTCCCTGGGCTGGCTGGTGGCCCTGGCGGTCCCGGCCGCCTGGCGCGCGATCTGGCCCCAGCCCACCAGCGACCAGACCCATCAACTGCTGCGCGCCGGCGCCCTGTCCTCGGGCTCTTTGATCCTGGCCGGTTTTTTCGTGGTGCTGCTCTTGGGTGGGAGCCAGTTGGGCAACTACAAGCTCTGGCTGGGCATCACCTACCTGGGGGGCATAACCTTCAGCCTGGCCAGCCTTACCCTGCGCCTGGCCGGCCAGATGGCCGCCCGTCCCCAAAAGGGTCTCTTAGCCGCCTTGGCCGCCGGCGGAATCTCTTTCATCGCCTGCCTTTTGATCCTGCCCTGGGTGCGGCCGGACCTCACCGCCCAGTGGCCGCCCTCACCCCCGGAGTTGGCCGAACCGCTGTTGGCCGCCGCCCTTTGGGGCGGCATCTCCGGGGCGGCGCTGTTGGCGGTGCGCCTGTTGGGCGGCCGCCGCCGCATGGCCTGGTTCGTCTATCTGGCGGTGGGCCTGGGGCCGGGACCGGCCCTGGCGGTCAGTTGGTTCAAGCTCTTGCCCCTGGGGCTGGCCTTTTTGATCATGGCCGGCCTGGCCAGCCTGAGCCTGCTCAGCGGCCGGCGCGGCGCCGCCGCCACCGGAGAGGACGTCCAACCCCAACCCATGGCCTTTTACTGGCTGCTTCGGGCCCTGATGCTGGTCTGGTGGGGGGTGGGCGCCGCGGTCACCCTGGCGGTGGCCTGGTGGCACCCCCAGGTGGAGGCCATGTTCACCAGCGTTGACTGGCTCAGGGCGGTGGCCCTGGGCGCCTTTCTGGTAGCCTGCGTGGGGCTGTTGGCCGAATACTCCATGCCCTTACTGGGACGCACCCGCGCCTTCGATCTGGGCCCGGACCGCAAGGTGGCCGGCGTCTTCTGCTCGGCCTTGGCCTTCATGGCCGCCCTGAGTCCCTTTTTGCTCATGGCTCCGCCGGAAAACCCCGCCTTCCCCGAGATGTTCGCCGAACGGGGCCGCGCGGTGCTCCTGGACAAGCCCATATCCCTGGGGCCCGACAACCCCGAGGTGGAACTCAGGTCCCCCACCTGGCTCAGCGACCTGAGCCGGGTGTTTGTGATCAGCCTGCTAAGCAGCGGCGCCGAGGTCAAGCAGGGCCAGAGCGTGGCCCAGTTGGTGGCCACCGACGACGCCGACTTGCCCCATATTTTTCAGATTCGGGCGGGCATAGACACCGCCGAGTGGGACTTGGAAAAAAGGGCCGTGGCCACTCGCGCCCGGCACCGCCCCGCCCGCCTGGCCTCCACCTGGCTGGTCTACACCCCCAAGGGCGAGGCCTTTCGGGCCCACGACTACTACACCGGCCTCTACCTGGGACGCACCGTAAAACGCCTGAAGAACCTGCGCCTCAGGTACCTGTATAACAATCCCCCGGGCCGGCCGCCGGTGACCCTGGTGCTGAAAACCATCTTCGTCTACTGAGGATAAAAGTTAGGGCCCCCTATAAAGGGAGCCCTTGCAAGACGCGCCGTCAGGCGCGGGTTGATTTGCCGACTGCTTCGCTCTACTCCTCGGCGGCGGCCACGATCTCCACGATGGCCATGGGCGCGGCGTCTCCGCGGCGCAGGCGGGTGGGCACCACGCGCACGTGGCCGCCGTTGCGCTCACCGTAGCGCTCCTTGGCCTCCTCAAACAGCTTCTGGCAGACCTGGTGGGAGCGCATGAAGGCCTCGGCCTGGCGCCGGGCGTGCAGATCGCCGCGCTTGGCCAGGCTAATCATCTTCTCGGCCACCGGCTTGAGCTCCTTGGCCTTGGCGTGGGTGGTCTCTATTTTGTCGTGCTCAAACAGCGACGTTACCATGTTGCGCATCATGGCCCGTCGGTGCGGCGTGGTGCGCGATAGCCTGCGGCCGCGCTTTCGGTGTCTCATTTTTCCTTCATCCTTGCGTCGAGCTCTTCACGGCTGGGGAAATCTTCCAGGGTGGCGCCCAGGGCCAGGCCCATTTCGGACAGCATCTCCTTGATTTCGTTCAAGGATTTCCGCCCGAAGTTCTTGGTCTTGAGCATCTCGGCCTCGCTCTTTTGCACCAGTTCGCCGATGTACTTGATGTCGGCGTTCTTGAGGCAGTTGGCGCTTCTCACGCTCAATTCCAGCTCATCCACCGTGCGGAAGAGGTTGTCGTTGAGCGCAGGCTCTTCCTCGGCCTCCTCCACGCTGGGCTCAGGCTCTTCCTGGAAGTTGATGAATATGGTCAGTTGCTCCTTGAGGATCTTGGCGGCGTAGGCCACCGCGTCCTCGGGCACCACCGCCCCGTTGGTGTGCACCTCCAGGGTGAGCTTGTCGTAGTCGGTGATCTGGCCCACGCGGGCCTGGGTGACCACGTAGTTCACCTTGACGATGGGGCTAAAGGCTGCGTCTAAGGCCACGAAACCGATGGGGTCGTCCTCGCTTTTGTTGCGCTCGGCGGTGACATAACCCTTGCCGGTCTTGACGGTCAACTCGGCGTTGAGGTTGCCGTCCGGGCCCAGGGTGGCGATGCGGTGCTCGGGATTTAAAATCTCCACGTCCGGCGGGGCCTGGATGTCCCCGGCGGTGACCACGCCCTCGCCGCTGGCCTCGATGGTCATGGTGGCGGGCTCAAAGCCCAGGTATCTGAGCCGCACGCCCTTCAAGTTCAAGATGATGTCGCTGACGTCCTCCAACACCCCGGGGATGGTGGAGAACTCGTGCAAAACCCCGTCCATGCGCACGTTGGTGATGGCCGCCCCTTGCAGGGAGGAGATCAAGATGCGACGCAGGGCGTTGCCAATGGTGTGGCCGAAACCACGCTCCAGCGGCTCGCAGGAGAACTTACCGTAGTACTGGCTGTGACTGTCTTCGTCCACTTCCAGACGCGACGGCCGGATTAGCTCTCTCCAGTTTCTCTCCATGGGCCCTCTCTAGCTAATTAGCGGGAGTACAGTTCCACGATGAGCTGTTCCTGCATGGGAATAGTCAGCTCTTCGCGGTTGGGCAGCGCTTTGACCGTTCCCTGAAATTGATCAGGCTCCAGCTCCAGCCAGGTGGGTACGGTGCGGCGGGCCACCGCCTCCATGGCTTCTTTGAGCTGGGGTATCTTCTGGCTTTTTTCCTTCACCGCCACCACGTCGCCGGCCTTGACCCGCGCCGAGGGGATGTTCACCCGGCGCCCGTTGATGGTCACGTGCCCGTGGCGCACCCAATGGCGCGCCTGGGTGCGGCTGTTGGCAAAGCCCAAGCGGTAGGCCACGTTGTCCAGGCGGAGCTCTAAGAGCATCAGCAGGTTGTGGCCGGTGACGCCGCGCATGCGCGCGGCCCGCTTGTAGGTCAGCTTGAACTGCTTTTCAGCCAAGCCGTACATGCGCTTGACTTTTTGCTTTTCTCTCAGCTGCAGGCCGTAGTCGCTGACTTTGCCGCGGCGCCGCTGGCCGTGCTGACCCGGGGGAAAGGCGCGGCGTTCCACGGCGCACTTGTCGCTGTAGCAGCGGTCGCCCTTTAAAAACAGCTTTTGGGTCTCGCGGCGGCAGAGCCGGCAGACGGAACCTCGGTATCTGGCCAAGTTGGATCCTCCTGGTCTTTGCTAAACCCGGCGCCGCTTGGGGGGGCGGCAGCCGTTATGGGGAATCGGAGTCACGTCCCGGATCACCGTGACGTTGATGCCGGCGTTGTTCAAGGCCCGAAGCGCGGCCTCGCGGCCCGAACCGGGGCCCTTTACGTTCACCTCCACCGTGCGCACGCCGTGTTCCATGGCCTTTTTGGCCGCATCCTCGGCGGCTAGCTGGGCGGCGAAGGGGGTGGACTTACGAGAGCCCTTGAAACCCTGCACCCCGGAGCTGGACCAGGCGATGGTGTTGCCCACCGGATCGGTGATGGTCACCATGGTGTTGTTGAAGGTGGACTGAATGTGGCAAATCCCGTTGGGGATGTTTTTCTTTTCGCGGCGCTTGCGCCCGCCCTTTTTGACGGCTTTGGCCATGATCTACTTCCTCTTGCCCATCACCGAGCGGCGCGGGCCCTTGCGGGTGCGGGCGTTGGTGCGGGTGCGCTGGCCGCGCACCGGCAGACCGCGCCGGTGCCTGAGGCCCCGGTAGCTGCCCAGGTCCATCAGCCGTTTGATGTTCATGGAGACCTCGCGCCTGAGATCACCCTCCACCTTGTAGGCCCGGTCGATGACCTGACGGATGCGGTTGACCTCTTCGTCGGTCAAATCACCGGCCTTGGTGCCCGGGTCCACGCCGGCCTCGCCCAAAATGGCGCTGGCCGAGGTGCGGCCGATGCCGAAGATATAGGTCAGCGCGATTTCGATGCGCTTGTTGCGCGGTAAGTCTATACCTGAGATTCTGGCCAACGTAGCCTCCCTAGCCTTGACGCTGCTTATGCCGCGGGTTCTTCTTGCAGATCACCCGCACCACGCCTCTGCGCTTGACCACCTTGCAGTCCTTGCAGATGCGTTTGACTGATGCCCGTACCTTCATGGACTTCTCTCTCTTATCTGCGGGCCGCAACTGATTTCCAAGTGCAACCACGGCGGGTACGCTTTGCGGCCCTCCCGCCGGCGTGCCGTGCCCTTCTCAGGGCAGGCTCAATATCCGGGGGCCGTCGTCGGTTACGGCCACCGTGTGCTCAAAATGAGCCGAAAGTTTACCGTCGGCGGTTACCGCCGTCCAGCCGTCGGCCAGGATTTCCACCTCGGCGCCGCCGGCGTTGACCATGGGCTCAATGGCCAAGACCATGCCCGGCTTTAGCTCCACGCCGCGCCCCGGGCTGCCGAAGTTGGGCACCTGGGGCTCTTCGTGCAAATCGCGCCCGATGCCGTGGCCCACGAACTGGCGGACCACCGAAAAACCGGCGCCCTCGGCCACTTTTTGCACCGCCGCCGACAGATCGCCCAATCGCCGTCCCGGCCGGCAATGCTCGATGCCCGCAACCAGGGCGGCCTCAGTGGCCTGCATCAGGCGGCTGGCCTCGTCGCTGATCTGGCCCACGGCCACCGTGGTGGCCGCGTCGCCGTTAAAGCCTTCCAGCACGGCCCCGAAGTCCATGGACAGGATGTCCCCTTCCTGCAGGGGATCATCGCTGGGAAAACCATGCACCACCTGCTCGTTGGGCGAGCAGCAAAGTGAATAAGGGTAGCCGTGGTAGCCTTTGAAGCCCGGCACCGCGCCCATGGCGCGGCACATCTCCTCGGCCATGGCGTCCAACTGGGCGGTGGTCGCTCCCGGTTTGACCGCGGCCACCACCTCGGCCAGCACCCGGGCCACCACCCGGTTGGCCTCGCGCATGGCGTCAAGTTCGGCCGGGCTCTTGATGATGATCATGGCCTAGCCCACCGCCGCCTTGGCTCCTCGCCTAGCCCAGAACCGCTTTGACGCGCTCCAGGATATCGGTTATGCCGCCCACGCCGTCGATCGGCCTAAGCAGACCCTTACTCTGGTAGTAGTCGATGAGCGGCGCGGTCTGGTCTTCATAGACCTTCAGCCGGTTGCTCACCGTCTCCTCGTTATCGTCGTCGCGCTGATACAGCTCGCCGCCGCACTTGTCGCAAACGCCCTCACCCTTGGGCGGATCGAACATCACGTGGAAGCCCTGGCCGCAGGCCTTGCAGGTGCGGCGGCCGGTGAGGCGGCCCATCAACTCGTCGTTAGGCACCTCAATGGAAATCACGTGGTCGATCTTTTTGCCCATGTCGGCCAGCACCCCGTCCAGGGCCTCAGCCTGGGGCACGGTGCGCGGGAAGCCGTCCAGCATGAAGCCCTTTTCGCAGTCGGGCTGGGCGATGCGGTCCTTGGCCAGACCGATCACCACCTCGTCGGTCACCAACTGACCGGCGTCCATGAACTTCTTGGCCTCCATACCCAGAGGGGTCTGGTTTTTCACCGCTTCGCGCAGCATGTCGCCGGTGGAAATCTGCGGAATGCCGTAGGCGTCGATCAGCATCTTGGCCTGAGTGCCTTTACCTGCCCCCGGAGGGCCCAACAGAATGAGGTTCATCGCGCTTATCTCCCTGTCTAACTCCTAAGGTCTCCCCAAAACTTCTCTAAAAAGAGAAGCCTCCCCAAAAAACTATCTGCCCCGCACCATGCCCTTTTTCATGAAGCCGTCATAGTGGCGCTGCAACAGATGGCTCTCGATCTGGGCCATGGTGTCCATGGCCACGCCCACCACGATCAAAAGAGCGGTACCCCCGAAATAAAACGGCACGTTGAACTGGCTGATCAAGACCGTAGGCAACACGCACACCGCGCTGACGTAGACCGCGCCGCCCAGGGTGATGCGGGTGAGCACCCGGTCGATGTACTCGGCGGTGCGTTTGCCGGGCCGGATGCCGGGGATGAAGCCTCCGAACTTCTTCATGTTGTCGGCCACATCCTCGGGGTTGAAGGTCACCGCCGTGTAGAAGTAGCAGAAGAAGAAGATCAGGACCACGTACAACAAACTGTAGATCCAGCCGCCGGGGGTGATGGCGTTGGCCGCGTTCTGCACCCACTCGATCTGGATGAACTGGGCGATGGTGGCCGGGAACATGATGATCGAACTGGCGAAGATCGGCGGTATGACCCCGGAGGTGTTTATCTTCAGGGGCAGGTGCGTGGTCTGTCCGCCGTACATGCGCCGGCCCACCACCCGTTTGGCGTATTGCACCGGTAGCCGCCTTTGACCCTGCTCCACGAAGCAGATGAAGGCGATCACCGCCACCATCATCACCACGATGATGACCATCATGAAGATGCTCATCTCGCCCAGGCGCACCATCTGGAATGTCGAACTGATGGCGCTGGGCATTCGGGCCACGATGCCGGCGAAGATAATCAGGCTGATGCCGTTGCCGATGCCCCGCTCGGTGATCTGTTCACCCAACCACATTATAAAGGCGGTGCCCGCGGTAAGGGTGATCATGGTCATGATCCGGAAGCCCCAGCCCGGGTTGGGCACCACCATGGCACCGCCGGGGCTCTGCATGGACTCCAGCCCCACGGCGATGCCGAAACCCTGCACCAGGGCCAAGGCCACGGTGCCGTAGCGGGCGTACTGGGTGATCTTCTTGCGCCCCTCGTCGCCCTCTTTTTTGAGCTGGGCCAAGTGCGGCACCACCACGGTCAACAGCTCTAGGATGATGCTGGCGCTGATGTAGGGCATGATGCCCAGGGCGAAGATGCTCATGCGCTCCAAAGCACCCCCGGAGAACATGTCGAACAGGCCCAAAAGGGTGCCCTGATAGCGGGCGAAAAAGGCGGATAGCGCGTCGGCGTCGATGCCGGGCGTGGGGATGGCGCAACCCACCCTATACACGGCCAGCATGATGAGCGTGAAGAAAATCCGGCGCTTAAGCTCCGGAATCTTTAGCATATTGCCGACGCCAGCTACTGCCACCTTATATCAGCTCCACAGTCCCACCGGCGGCCTCGACCTTGGCCACGGCCCCGGCGCTCGCCCGGTCCACCTTGATGGTCAAGGCGATGCTGATCTCGCCCTGGCCCAACAGTTTGATCGCGTCGAAGCTGCCCTTGATCAGGCCGGCCTCGGCCAGAGCCTGGGCGTCCACCACGCTGCCCGCCTCGAAACGGCCCAGGTCCCTTAGGTTCACCTCGGCCACTTCGGTGGCAAACTTATTATGAAAACCGCGTTTGGGCAGGCGCCGGTGCAGGGGCATCTGGCCGCCCTCGAAGCCGGGGCGCACGCCGCCGCCGCTGCGCGAGTTCTGGCCTTTGTGGCCCTTGCCCGAGGTGCCGCCGTAGCCCGAGCCCTGCCCGCGGCCGATGCGCTTGCGGTTTTTCTTGGAACCGGGCGCTGGCTTAAGTTCATTGAGCTTCATTGCCGCACCTACTCCTCGTCGGGCAGCACCTGTACCAGGTGCACCACCTTGTTGACCATGCCCCGGATGGCCGGAGTGTCGTTCAAGGTCATAACTTTATTCATTCTGGTGAGCCCCAGGCCCTTAAGCGTCTCGCGGTGGCGCTTGGGGCGGCCGATGCCGCTTTTCACCAGCTTGACTCTAAATGTCTTTGCCTCAGCCATGATGCAATCCTTACCCGTAGCCGCTCAGCCGACCTTAGGAAATCACCTCTTTTACCGCCAGGCCCCGGCGCTTGGCCACCTGCTCGGCGTTCTTCAGGCTTCTTAAACCCTCCAGGGTGGCCTTGATCACGTTGTGCGGATTGTGGGTGCCCAGGACCTTGGTGAGGATGTCGGTCACCCCGGCGGCCTCCAGGACCGCGCGCACCGCGCCGCCGGCGATGACGCCGGTTCCGGGCCGGGCCGGTTTCAAAAGCACGCGGCCGGCGCCGAAGCGCCCGATGATCTGGTGCGGGATGGTGCCTTCCACCATGGGGATGGGCTTCATGTCGCGCTTGGCCTTTTCCACGCCCTTGCGGATGGCCTCGGGCACCTCGTTGGCCTTGCCCAGGCCGAAGCCCACGCTGCCCTCGCCGTCACCCACCACCACCACGGCGGCAAAGGAGAAACGGCGTCCGCCCTTGACCACCTTGGCCACACGGTTGATGTGCACCACTTTATCGATGAGTTGGTTCTCATCGTCGCCAAAATCTCTTCGTCTGCGTCTGTCCAGCAAGGTCTTTTCCCTCTTGCCTAGAATTCCAGACCCTCTTCGCGGGCCGCTTCGGCCAGGGCTTTGACCCGGCCGTGATACAAAAATCCATTGCGGTCAAACACCACTTGGCTGATGCCCTTGGCCTTGGCCCGCTTGGCAAGCGACTGGCCCACCTTCTGGGCGGTGGCCACGTTGCCCTTGTTCCCCTTGAGCCGCTTGATGCCCTTGTTCATGCTGCTGGCCTCGGCCAGGGTGGTGCCGGTGGTGTCGTCGATCACCTGGGCGTAGATGTTGGAAAGCGAGCGGTAGACGCACAGGCGGGGGCGCTGGCTGGTGCCGCGCACCTTCTTGCGCACCCTGGTCTGACGCTTTTGCCAGGCGGCTTTTCTCTTGGTGGTCTTGCCCATGAAAATTAACCTTTATCTAAAAGAGGCTCAGCCTCTTTACTTGACGCCGGCCTTGCCCACCTTGCGGCGGATAGTCTCATCAGCGTACTTGATGCCCTTGCCCTTGTAGGGCTCAGGCGGCCTGAAGGCGCGCACCGTGGCCGCGGTCTGGCCCAACAGTTCATTGTCGATGCCGGTCAGGGTGATGACCGTGTTTTTGTCCACCGTGGCCGAGATGCCCTCGGGCAGGTCGTAGACCACCGGGTGGGAAAAGCCCAGGCTGAGCTTCAAACTCTTGCCCGAAATCTCGGCGCGGTAACCCACGCCGTTGATCTCCAGCACCTTGGAAAACCCCTGGCTGACCCCCAACACCATGTTGTTGATCAGGCTGCGGGCCAGCCCCCACATGCCCCGGGCCTTGAGCGAATCGTCCACCGGCTTAACCCGGATGGAGCCGTTTTCCTGGCTCAGTTCCACCAAGTCGTTCAAAGTGCGGCTCAGTTTGCCCTTGGGCCCCTTAACCTCTATGTATTGCCCGTCTATCTTGGCCTCCACACCGGAAGGCAACTCCACGGGCATTTTTCCTACGCGAGACATGCCAAAATCTCCCGGCCCCTACCAGACCGCGCAGAGGACCTCGCCGCCCAGCTTGTTCTTGCGGGCGGTGCCGTCGCTGATGACCCCCTGGGGGGTGGTCAGAATGCTGATGCCCAGCCCGCTGCGGACCTGGGCGATCTCCTTGTGGCCCACATACACCCGGCAACTGGGCTTGGAAACCCGCTGGATGCCCTCGATCACCGGCTCGCCGCCCACGTACTTCAGGGTCAGCTTGAGGATGCCCTGCTTGTCGTCGGGAATAACCTCGTAGTCGGTGATGTAACCCTCGGCCTTGAGCACCTTGGCCACCGCCGCCTTGAGCCGCGAGGAGGGGATCTCCACGTGGTCGTGGCGGGCCATGAGGCCGTTTCTCAAGCGGGTGAGCATATCAGCCATGGGATCTTGCATGGACATGGCTAACCTCCTACCAGCTCGACTTGATCACGCCGGGGATCTCGCCCCGAAGCGCCATGCTTCTAAAGCAGATGCGGCAGATGCCGAACTTGCGGATAAAGGCGCGGGGCCGCCCGCAGATGGGGCAACGGTTGTAACCGCGCACCTTGAACTTGGGCTTTCTGTTCGCCTTGTTTCTCAGAGCCTTCCTGGCCAACTTATCTTGCCTCCCGCCTTAAGCCTTAAAGGGCATGCCCAACAGCTGCAACAGGGCGCGTCCCTCTTCGTCGGTCTCAGCCGTGGTGACGATAGTAATGTTCATTCCCTTGACCTTGTCGATCTTGTCGTAGTCCACCTCGGGAAAGATGATGTGTTCCTTGATGCCCAGGGTGTAGTTGCCGCGGCCGTCAAAGGCCTTGGGGCTCACGCCGCGGAAGTCGCGCACCCGGGGCAGGGCGATGTGCATCAGCTTGTCCAAAAAGAACCACATGCGCTCGCTCCTGAGCGTCACCGAGGTGCCCACCGGCATGCCCTCCCTGAGCTTAAAGGAGGCGATGGAGCGCTTGGCCCGGTTGATCAGGGCCTTCTGGCCGGCGATCAGGGTCAACTCCTCCCGCGCGCTGTCCAACAGCTTGATGTTTTGGATGGCCTCGCCCACGCCCATGTTCAACACGGTCTTGGTCACCTTGGGCACCTGCATGACGTTTTTATAATCAAACGTCTCGATCAGGCTGGGCACGCACTCGCCCTCGTAAAATTCTTTCAGTCTCGGTTTATCGCTCATCGTTTGCTCCCCATGTTGAAGCCGAACCCGGTCCGGCTCGTCCCAGGGGCCTTTCCAGCAGCTTTAAGCGCCGCTTAGCTATCCATAAACTCGTCGCACTTCTTGCAGTAGCGCGCTGTTTTGCCGTCAGACAACTCTTGGCGCGACACCCGGCCGGGCTCGTTGCACTTGGGGCAGAGCACCCTAAGGTTGCTCATGGCCAAGGGCGCCTCTTTTTCCACGATGCCGCCCTGGCTGCTGCCGCCGGCCTTGGTGTGGCGCTTGATCATGTTGACCTTTTCCACGATGACCCGGCCCTTGTCCGGAATCACCTTGAGCACCTTGCCCACCTTGCCTTTTTCCCTGCCGGTGGCCACCAGAACGCGATCATCCTTTTTGATCTTCAGCTTGCTCTTCATGGCCTCACCTACAGGACTTCCGGGGCCAGGGAAACGATCTTCATGAAGCTCTTGGCCCGGAGCTCTCTGGCCACCGGCCCGAAGATGCGGGTGCCGATGGGCTCGCCGGCGGTGTTGATCAAAACCGCCGAGTTGTCGTCGAACTTGATATAGGTTCCGTCGGGCCGGGGCACTTCCTTGGCGGTTCTGACCACCACTGCCCTTAAGACCTCGCCCTTTTTCACCTTGCTGTTGGGCAGGGCTTCTTTGACCGACACCACGATGATATCGCCCACCGAGGCGTAACGGCGCTTGGAACCGCCCAGAACCTTTATGCAATACAGTCTCTTGGCGCCCGAGTTGTCGGCGGCCAGGAGGTTGGTTTCCGGCTGGATCATGGCAACTTGCTCCTTGATTGCGGCCGCTAGGCCACCCGCTCCAGCACCTTGCTGACCCGCCAGCGCTTGCTGCGGCTCAAAGGCCGGCTCTGCATGATGAGCACCGTGTCGCCCACGTTGCAGTCGTTGGTTTCGTCGTGGGCCATGAACTTGTTGCGGCGCCTGACGTACTTCTTGTAAACGGGATGCTTGACCAGGCGCTCCACCTGCACCACCACCGTCTTGTCCATCTTGTCGCTGACCACCACGCCGGTGAGCGCTTTGGTGTTTCCGCGTTGTTTACTGGCCATGGTACCTCTACCTAACTCCCGTCTAGGCCTGAGCCAACTCGAGCTCGCCCAGCACGGTCATAAGCCGGGCGATGTCCTTCTTGGCTTGTTTGATGCGCATGGGGTTTTCCAACTGCCCGGTGGCGTGCTGGAACTTCAAGTTGAAAAGCTCCGCTTTGGCCTCGCCCAGCTTCTCGTTGAGCTCCTCGGCGGAAAGCTCCCTGAGTTCGGATGCCTTCATGCTGATCAGCTCCTCTCCACCACGCGGCACTTGAAGGGCAGCTTGTGGCTGGCCAGGCGCAGGGCCTCCATGGCGGTCTCGCGGGCCACGCCGTCGATCTCATAGATCATCTTGCCCGGCCTGACCACGGCCACCCAGCCCTCCGGGGCGCCCTTGCCCTTGCCCATGCGGGTTTCCGCCGGCTTGGAGGTGAAGGGCTTGTCCGGGAAGACCCGGATGAACACCTGGCCGCCGCGTTTGATGTGGCGGGTGATGGCGATACGCCCGGACTCTATCTGTTGGTTGCTCATCCAACCAGCGTCCAAGGCCTGCAGGCCGAACTGCCCGAAGGAGACCTTGTTGCCCCGGCTCACCTTGCCGCGCATACGGCCTTTTTGCACCTTGCGATGTTTAACTCTTTTGGGTGCCAGCATGGCTAATCCGCCTTTGTTGCCCTAAATATCCCTAAGGCCCTTTTGTTTAGGCCTTCAGTTCCTGTTCGGACTCATCCAGGACTTCGCCCTTGAAGATGAGCACCTGAATGCCGATGACCCCGTAGGTGGTGCGGGCCTCGGCAAAACCATAATCAATGTCCGCGCGCAGGGTGTGCAACGGCACGCGGCCCTCGCGGTACCACTCGCGCCGGGCCATTTCGGCCCCGCCCAAACGGCCGGCGCATTGGATGCGGATGCCCTGGGCGCCGAACTTCATGGCGCTGCCTACGGCCCGTTTCATAGCGCGCCTGAAGGCCACGCGGCGAAGCAACTGGCCCACCACGTTCTCGGCCACCAGCTGGGCGTCCACCTCGGGTTTTCTGACCTCGTAGATGTCCAGCATCACATCACGCTTGATCTTGCTTTGCAGCTCTTTTTTGACCGCTTCGATCTCGGTGCCTTTTTTACCGATCACGATGCCGGGCCGGGCGGTGTGAATCCGGGCCTTGACCCGGTTGGCCGCGCGCTCGATCTCGATCTTGGCCACACCGGCGTGCTCCAGCTTCTTTTTGATGAAGCGGCGTATTTTGTGGTCCTCATAGACTAAGGCTGCATAGTCCTTGCCCGCGAACCAGCGGGAATCCCAAGTTCTGGTGATGCCCA
>JANQFN010000025.1 GCA_028277825.1 Desulfarculaceae bacterium | reverse complement strand
TCGCTTTCATCTCCCGGGCAGCGAACAGATCAGCCTGGCCATCGGGGTCAGCCTGGCCCTGCACGTCATCTTGCTGGCGGTGCTGGCCTTCTGGCCCGGCTGGGGGCCCCACAAGCGCCAGATGTTCGTGCCGGTGTACAACGTGTCCCTGGTCAGCCCCCGGGTTCTCATGAAGCCCCAGCCCACTCCGGTGCCCACTAAGGCCAAGCCGGCGCTTTTGCCCCAGCCGGCGCCGCCGCCCAAACCCAAGGCCAAGCCCAAGGAGGCGGTGGGCCTGAAAAAGGACGTCAAGACCCAGCGGCTCAAGCCCAAAGCAACCGTCAAAAAGGCCGACCCCAACAAGCTTTTGAACCAACGGCTTAAAAAGCTGCAGAGCAAGGTCAGCGAACAGCGCCGCCTGGATAGGGCCATGAACCGGGTGGAGAGCCGGGTGGCGCGCCGCGCCGCCGGAGCGGTGGCCGCCGCCGGCACCGCCAAGGCCGACACCGCATCCTTGCGCTTCCAGGTCTACTACACCGAGGTGGGCCAGCGAGTCAGGCGGCACTGGGTCTTGCCCGAGGCCCTGGTGGAGGACACCACCGGCCTGGAGGCGGTGGTGGTGGCGCGCATCAAAAGAAACGGCAGCCTGGCCAAGGTCTGGCTGGAAAAAAAATCCAAAAACTCCCGCTTCGACGCTTCGGCGCTTCGGGCGGTGGAGCGGGCCGCCCCCTTCCCGCCCCTGCCCGGCGTGGTGCGCGGGCGCTATCACGACGTGGGCCTGGTCTTCAGGCCCGAGGACCTCAACGGGTGAGGCATAGATAAACATGCGGCGAATTGTTGTTGGCATCACTGGCTTGCTCCTGATCATCTGCCTGGCGCTGCCCGCCTCGGCCCGGGTCTACATCGACATCACCCAGCCCTTTTCGCGGAAACTGCCCCTGGCCCTGCCCACCTTCCAGCCCTTGCCCGGGGCCGAAACCGATCCCATCGGAGCCCAGGGCAGCCAGAAGCTGCGCAAATATCTGGGTTACACCGCCCTGTTCGAGTTTCTGGACCCCAAGAGCTTTTTGGGCCCGCCCCAGCCGGACTCGGTGAACTACCGCCGCTGGTCGCGCATCGGGGCCGAGCTTCTGATCACCGGCCAATACCAGCTCTCCGGCGGCATCTTCACCCTGGAGCTGAAGCTCTATGACGTCAGCGAGGCCAAGCTTTTGGCCGGGCGGCGCTACGACGGGAGGCCCCGGGACCTGGGCGCCATGCTGGCCCGCTTCTCCGACGAGGTGATGCTGGCGCTCACCGGCGAGCGCTCCATCTTCTCCACCATGATCGCCTTTGTGGGGGCCCGGGAGGGCAAGAAGGAGATCTACCTGACCCGCTTCGACGGCAGCGGTACCCGGCGGCTGACCAACCATCAGGACATCGCCCTGTATCCCGACTGGAGCCCGGGTGGTGAGTTGTTGACCTATTCGGCCTACGTCAAGCGGCGCCCGGCGATCTTCATTCACGCTTTGGCCGGGGGCAGCGGCAAGGTGATCCTCAACAAGCCGGGGGTGAATCTGACCCCGGTGTTTCGGCCGGGGCACCCGGGCCAGTTGGGCGCCGCTCTGAGCTACACCGGCAAAAACAACATCTTCCTGGTGGACCTGGCCGGCAAGGTGCTCAAGCAGCTCACCAGCGGCTGGGGAATCGAGGTGGGGCCGTCGTTTTCGCCCGACGGTAAGAAGATGGCCTATGTTTCCGACCGGGGGGGCAACCCCCAGATATACGTTTTGGAGCTGGCCACGGGGCGCTTAAGGCGTCTTACCTTCGGCCACAAATACTGCGCCTCGCCGGCCTGGTCGCCGCGCGGGGACCGCATCGCCTATCAGGCCGAGATCAAGGGCACCTTCCAGGTGGCCACCATCCGGCCCGACGGCAGCGACATGAGAGTGCTCACCTCGGGCTGGGGCGGGGCCGAAGACCCGGCCTGGTCGCCGGACGGCAGGTTGATCGTGTACGCCGGCCGCAAGACCGGCCGTTATCAGCTCTACGTGATGACCGCCGGCGGCGAGCCCATCACCCGGCTGACCAACCTGCCCGGCAACCAGAGCGACCCGGCCTGGTCGCCCCGGGGCATTATGGTTAAATGACGATCATCTTTGAAGGCGGGAGGCAAATAGTGAACAAGCGCATGGTCTGGATTTTGGCGGCGGCTCTCTTGGTGGCCTTTGTGCTGCCCCTGGGTTGCGGCAAGGACGTAGTGCCCGCACCCAGCGGCCTGACCGAGGCCGAAAAGGCCAAGCTGGCCGCGGAAAAGGAAAGGCGTCTGAAAGAGCAGCGGCTCAGGGAGGCGCGGCTCAAGGAGCAGCAGGCCCGGGACGCCGAGGCCAAGCTGAGGGACATCTTCGTCAACCAGGACATCCACTTCGAATACGACCGCTACGACCTGACTCCGGAGGCCAAGCAAATTCTCAATGAGAAGGCGGCCTACATGCAGGAGCATCCGCAGCTGGACGTGATCGTCGAGGGCCACTGCGACGAACGCGGCTCCAACGCCTATAACATGGCCCTGGGCGAGAAACGGGCCAAGGCGGCCGCGGCCTATCTGGAGGCCATGGGCATCGCGCCCGACCGCCTGGAGACGGTGAGCTACGGCGAGGAGCGGCCCTTGGTCATGGGGCAGACCGAGGAGGACTATGCCGCCAACCGCCGCGCCCACTTCGTGATCAAGTAGCCCCGGCATCCACCGCCGGCCTGCCCCCGGCGGGGAGGAGTTTACAATGAAGCGAAGCGTTGTGGCATGCGTGCTGGCCGGCCTGGCCCTGCCCTTGCTGGCCGGCTGCGCCACGGTGGAACCCAAGGACTTCATGGCCCTGCAGGGACAGGTGGCCAGCCAGCAGCGCCAGATACGGGAACTGGACCGCAGGGTGAACGACCTGTCCACCCAGATCGAGCGCGGCCGCCGGCCCCAGGCCGAGTTGACCGCCGAGGTGGCCTCCATCCGGCAGGAGATGATGCGCATCTCCGGCCGCATCGAGGAGACCAACCACCGCCTGGGCCAGGCCCCCCAAGCCAGCGACATCCAGGCCGCCACCAAGAACCTGGCCGCCAAGACCGACAAGGCCGAGGCCAGCCAGGTGGAGATGAACCGGCGCCTGGCCCGTCTGGAGGCCTACCTGGGAGTCAAGGGCAAGTCCGGGAAGGTGCCGCCCAGGACCAAACGGCCGGCCAAGGCCGCGCCGCCCAAACCGGCCAACCCCTACGATCTGGGCATCAGGCTCTACAAGCAGAAGTCCTATAACGCTGCCCGGGACCGTTTCCGCGAGTACGTCAAAAAGTACCCCAAGTCCAAGAGGGCCGCCCGGGCCCAGTATTGGATCGGCGAGACCTACTACGTGCAGAAAAAATTCGAGGAGGCGATCCTGGCCTACAACCAGGTGATCAAGCGCTACCCCAAGAGTTCCCGGGTGCCGGCCGCCCTGTTGAAGCAGGGACTAGCCTTCCGGGCCCTGGGCGACAAGCGCACCGCCAAGATCGTCCTGAACAAGCTGGTCAAAAAATACCCCAAGACCAGCCAGGCCAAGCTGGCCAAGAAGGTGCTCAAAAGGCTGTGAGCCCCCGCATAGGCAGCCCCCGCCGGCCATGCGCCAAATAAAAACGGGAGCCCTGCGGGGCTCCCGTCTCTTATAATAATCACAGCCCGCCCCCATACCCGCCCCACCCCAGGGAAGGAGCCCCATGAAGCGCTTTTTCAAATGGCTGTCCATCTGCCTGGCCGGAGTCGCGGCGCTCTTGTTCTTGGCCGCGGTTGGCCTGTGGTTCTATCTGCCTTACATGAACACCTATCAGGCCGAGGGCCAACTGGCCCTGCCCGGGCTGAAGGCCCCGGTCAAGGTGGCGCGGGATGCTAAGGCCATGCCCTATATCCACGCCCAATCCATGGACGACGCCATGCTGGCCCTGGGTTTCGTCACCGCCCAGGACCGCCTGTTCCAGATGGAGCTTCTGCGCCTGGTGGCCACCGGCCGCATCTGCGAACTGGCCGGGGAAAAGGCCAAACCTCTGGCCATGTTTTTCAAGACCCTGGGCCTTTATAGAAACGGCCGGCGCATGGCCGCCAACCTGGGCCCCAAGCCCAAGCGCTTCATACAGAGATACTTGGACGGCGTAAACCACTTCATCGCCACCCGACAAGATGAATATCCCCTGGAGTTCAGGCTGGCCGGCATCCAGCCCACCCCCTGGACCCCGGCCGACTGCATGTCCCTGCAACTCATCATGAGCTGGAACTCCTCGGCCAATCTAAAGACCGAGCTGGCCGCACAGGCGATCATGGACAAGGTGGGCCCGGAAAGGGCGCGGGAGATATTCCCCTTGAATATCAACCCCGACGAGGAGCCCGCCCCGCCGGCCAAGACCAGCGCTCTGCCCGCGCACACCCCTCTGAATCTGGCCGGCCAGGAGCTACTGCCCCTCCTCACGACCCGGGGACCTTTGGCCCTGGGGTCCAACAACTGGGTGGCCGGTTCAGGGCTGAGCAAGGGTGGCAAGCCCATCCTGGCCAACGACCCCCACCTGGACTCGCGCATCCTGCCCGGCTACTGGTACCCCCTGGCCATCATCACACCCCATGAGCGCCTGGTTGGGGTCGGGGTACCTGGCATCCCCGGCATACCGGTGGGCCGCAACCAACACGTGGCCTGGGGGGTGACCAACGCCTACGGTGACTGCCAGGACCTGTACATCGAGACCCTGGACCCCAACCAGCCGGGGCATTACCTGGAGGGCGGCAAGTCGATTCCCTTCCAGATCGTAGAGGAGACCCTCAAAATCAGGGATAAGGAGGCGCCGGGCGGCTTCCGGGAAGAAAAGGTCAAGATCCGCCTAACCAAGCGGGGTCCGGTGGTGTCCGGCGTTCTTAAGGGGCTCAAGACCGGCCGGGTGCTCAGCCTGCGCTGGGCGCCGCTGGAGACCCTGGGCTCCCGCCTGGGCCTGGACGAAGCCATGGCGGCAAAAAGCGCCAAGGAGTTCCGCGACGCCATCCAGGGTATGCGCCACTTTGTGCTGAACTACGTCTTCGCCGACACTAAAGGCGACTTCGGCTGGGTGGTGATCGGCGGGCTGCCCATCCGGGGGCCGGGTCAAGGCGCGGTGCCCCACCTGGTTGAAAGCTCCCAGGACAACTGGCTGGGCTGGATACCGGACAATCAGATGCCCCAAGCCCTGAACCCGGTCCGGGGCTGGCTGGGCACCTGCAACCATATGACCGTGACCAAAGACTACCCCTATTACTACTCCAACCGTCTGGCCCCCTCCTGGCGTTACCGCCGCTTGATCCAGCTCATGAGCAGCAAGGGCAAAAAGGACGCCCGCGATCACTGGCGCTATCAGCGCGACGTGAAAAACCTGCACGCCAAGCTGATCGCCCCCATCCTGGCCAAAGCCCTGGAGAAGAACCTGCAGACCAAGCCCCTGGCCGAGCTCTTGGCCGGCTGGGATTACATGGACGATAAGAACGCGGCCGCTCCCCTGGTGTTCCAGGCGGTATATCGGCAGTTCGCCCTGGAGGTGTTCACCGACGAGCTGGGCGAGGACCTGGCCCGCTATATGCTGGGCATCTACTACTTCTGGAAGGAGCGCCTGGCCAAAAACGTGGTGGCCGGAGACTGGGCCTGGTTTGATGACGTGAACACCGGTGACAAGAAAGAGACCCGCGACGACATCATCCGCCGCGCCGGGCTCAAGGTGCTCACCGAGCTGGGTGATACCCTGGGCAAGGACCCAAGCACCTGGCGGTGGGGTGAGCTGCACACCCTGAACCTGGTGAGCCCCATCGCCCGCACCGGACCCCTGGCCGGCTGGCTGGGCGCCTGGGCCCGGCCCGAAAGCGGTTCGGAGTCCACCCTGCTGCGGGGCATCTACGACTTCAACAAGCCCTACGAGGTGATTGTCTTCGATTCGCTCAGGATGGTGGTGGACCTGGCCGACGACGAAAAGGTGATGGCCGTCATCCCCGGCGGGGCCACCGCCCGGCTGTTCAACCCGCACACCACCGACCAGGTGAACGCCTACATGAGCGGCCGGCCGGTGTACTGGTGGTTTAGCGACAAGGCCATCAAGAAGCACACGGTGAGCGTGCTGACCCTGACGCCGGAGAGTGAGTAGAGGTTACTCTAGGGGCCAATCACCTCTTTCTTCCAGCACCTCCTGCAACACCTTCAGCCCCTGGTTGCAGGCGGGCATGCCGGCGTAGATGGCGGTTTGGAAGATGGTCTCAGCCACGTCCTGGGGCTTGCAGCCCACGTTCAGTGCGGCCCAGATGTGCAGGCGCAGTTCATCGCTGCGCTCCAGGGCGGTGAGCCCGGCCACGGCCACCAGTTGCCGGGTGGGGTGGTCCAGCTTCTGGCGGGCGTACATCTGGCCGGTGATGAACAGGCTCAGGTCCTTGGCCAGGCCCTTGTCGAAGCTCTTCCACAGCTCGTAGGGGCGGTCCCAGGGGAAGCCGTCGAAGTATTCCTTGGCGGTCTCGCCGGTCTTTTTCTTTAGCTCGTCAATGTCCATTTGATTATCCGGGATGAGTGTGGTTGGTCGGTTTTAATCATCAAGAGAGATGGCTTCTAAAGCGGCGACCAGCTTGGGCAGGTCTCGCTGTACCGTCTCCCATACGATTTCCAGGTCCACTCCGTCATATTCGTGGATCAGCAGGTTGCGCATTCCGATTAAGGAGGTCCATGGGAGTTTAGAAAGGGAAAGGCGGGTCGGCTCCGATACCCGGCGGGCCGCTTCGCCGACAATCTCTAAGCGACGGATGACGGCGTCCTGGCATTGTTGGTCTTGAAGGAACTCCTTCTTTTCCTTAGTAGACACATATTCAATCGCCCGGCGGGCCGATAGTAAGATGTCGGCCAGATGGGCCTGATCACGCGGCATGCACCACCTGTGCACTGGAGAGAATGGCTTCACGGCGAATGCGATTGGGGCTGGACTCCACTCCCCGCCGGGTGAGCAGGTCCACGGGTCGGCCGAAGATGTCGGACAACTCCAGTTGCATGGCGGCCAGGTCCAAAAGGGTGGGGTTGGCTTCAGGTGCGAAGTCCAGGAGCACATCCACGTCGCTCTCCGGACCGGCCTGTCCCCGGGCGGCAGAGCCGAACAGGGATATCTCCCGCACCTGCCGGAGGTCACAGAACTCGGCCAACTGCTCCCTAGTTTTTTTCTTCAATGAAAGCAAACCACGCGTACCTTTATGTGAGTCCTGGTTATATCCTAATAGCCCCTTGGGCCACTTTGTGCAACCGTGAGACCGGCAAGTCTATTTTTCAGCGTACCGAATCGTCGATCCTGCACTCCTGGCAGCCGCAGTGGGGGCAGTCCACGTCAGCCAGTTGCTCCTTGCCGTGGCCCTCGTGCTCTTCGGGCATGATGCGGTCTAGGTAGGCGCTGAAGCCCTGCCCGCACTCGGGGCACAGGGCGTCCACCTCGCCCTTGTGATCGCTGCCGATAATATCGCTCACGGTAAGCCCTCCCTGCTGGCTACTGTAGAAACGCCCCCAGCATAGCACGGGCGGCTATCCGTGAGCGAGAGCCACCGGGCCCTAAACAAACGCCGGGAAATTGCGTTTGCAATTTCCCGGGAGCTTTTTGGGAGGGGGTCCGGGGGAACCTTTTTTCCCGAAAAAAGGTTCCCCCGGAATCTCTTCTATCTTCCTACCCCTTGATGACGCGGGGCAATATCATGTGGTGGTGGGGGCAGATGCTATTGGGATTCTGGTAGGCGGCCTCGGTGAAGGCGATCATATAATCCCTAAAGTCGGTGAAGTTGATCACCTCGTCCACGAAACCGCGGATGGCGCAGTAGATGGGGCGGGACTTGTCCACGTACTCCTGGGCCAGGGCGTTCATCTTTTCGATCACCGGCTCCAGATCGCGGCCGGCATCCTGTTCCTTGACCAGGCGGCGGCTGAAGGTGGCCGCGGCCGCGGTCTCGCCGTGCATGACGTAGATCTCGCTGGTGGCGCAGCCCAGGGTGAAGGCGTTGTGGTTGGTCGCCGTGGGGCCGCCCAGGACGTAGTGGGCGGCGGCGGTGCCTTTTCTAAGCAGCACCATCATCTGGGGCACCTGGGTCTGCTCGATGGAGTAGATCAGGCTCTGGCCCAGGCCCAACAGCTCGGCCTGCTCGGCGATGTCGCCCACGTCGATGCCGGTGGTGTCCTGGAACCAGATGATGGGCAGCCGGTCGCGGTCGCACAGGGTGACGAATTCGCTGAGCTTGATCAGGCCCTGGCGGTAGAGCTTGCCGCCCACGCCGGGATAGGCGCCCTCGGCATACTCGGGATAGCCGGGGGGCAAGAAGCCCTGGCGGTTGCCGATGATGCCCACCGCCAGGCCGTTGATCTTGGCCAGGCCGGTGTACATCTCCGGGCCGTAGTCCGGCTTGAACTCCAGGTGTTCGCTGCCGTCCACCCAGCGGGCCAGGCACTGCTCGAAGTCATAGGTCATCTTCTGGTTGAAGGGCATCAGGGTGTAGAGGTCGTCAGCCGGGAACAGGGGCTGTTTGGGCTCGTCCACCCGGAAAAAGTCCAGGTCGTAGGCCGGCATCTGGTCCATGTGGGTCTTGATGGAGTCCAGCACCTCCTGCTCGGTCTCGTGCACCTCCTTGAAGAAGCCGGTCTTGTCGTGATGGATGCCCACCGAACCCGGCGGCACCTGCTTGAAGTGCCGGGTGGCCTCGATAAGCTGCTCGGCTCCCTCCAAGTCGAAGTAGCCTTTGGGGCTCATGCCGCCCACGATGCCGCCGCCGCCCACGGCCATGTTGGCGTCCTTGTGCGCAATGAGGTAGGTGGGGCTCACGCTCTGGTAGCCGCCGCCGGCGGGGTTGGTGCCCCAGATGCCGGCGATGATGGGAATGCCCTTGGTCTCCAGCTCGGCGTGGCGGAAAAAGGTGGTGCCGCCGCCCCTGCGGTCGGGGTAAACCTCCTCCTGCTCGGTGAGCTTGACGCCCGAGCAGTTGACCAGCCAAACGAGAGGGATGTGCAGGCGCTTGGCCAGATCGGTGAGCCGAAGCTGGTTCTCGGCCTGTCCCGAGATCCAGGCCCCGGCCATGACCTTGTTGTCAAAACCGGCGATGACGCACCATTTGCCGCCTATCTGGGCCAGGCCGTCCACCACGCCGGTGGTGCCTTCCACGTTTTCCTGGGGGTTGTAGAGCAGGCGCAGGTGCCGGAAGCTGCCCTCGTCCACCAAATATTCGATGCGCTCCCAGATGGTGAGTTGGCCGCGGGCGTGGATTTTTTCCTCGGGGATGCCGGCGCTTTTGACCCGCGCGACCTCCTCGGCGATCAGGGCCTCCACCTCTTCGATGGCTTTGCGGTTCTCGGCGCCCTTTTCCTTTTTCTTGTCACTCAGGGCCTTGCCGAAGGTGGGCATGTTTTTAAAGTAGGGGTGCATGTCTATCGCTCCTTGCCGTTGACGGCAATTAGGTTTCCATCTGTTTGCCGGTACCTATTTTCTTTTCTCTTCTCCGTCTCTAGCGAAGGCGCCATCCGGAGAAGGTGTTTTCCTTTTTAAACAACACAGTATTGGTGTCGTTGCGAGCAAAGCGAAGCAATCTCTGCCACCAGCGCGAGGTTGGTTTTGCAAATGATGCTGGGACAACTACCAAAGCCCCTCGCTCAGGTCTTGCCAGTAAGGGTTAATCTTTGTAATTAAATCAACTTTCTTCTGGCGAGAGCCGCCCTTTATCTGCTTTTCCCTGGCCAGGGCTTCCTGGATGTCCCCGTAGGTCTCGGCGTACACCAGTTTATTCACCTTGTATTTGGCCGTAAACTTACCGCCCTGCCCCTGCATGTGCTGTTGTACGCGACGCCGAAGGTTGCCCGTAACTCCCGTGTAAAAGACCTTGTGGGCCTTATTGGTCATAAGATAGACGTGGTATTGCTTTTTCGCAGCCATCCTCTTCGGGCAGAGATTGCTTCGTCGCTGGCGCTCCTCGCAATGACAATGCTGTTTTTTCTAAAACGCCTAGGAGTGGCTCAGCAGTCTTAGCGCCTCCGACTACTCTATTTTTATGGCCTTGTTTAACCTTGGGGCCTAACCGGTGGCGCCATTCACATCAACAACGCCCCAAGGTGTCATTGCGAGCGAAGCGAAGCAATCTCTGCCACCAGCACGACCTTGTCGGCCAGAATAAATCCATCGGCCATCATAACCATGCCGGTGACAGCAATTCTTCATTGAAACGCCGTCCTACCGGTTGGCCTTCCGAATGCCCAAGGCGTCCAGACCCACGATCATCTTGCAGACGTTGGAGCTGCCCTCCACCATGAAGTAGGTGGGTGCGTCGCGGTAGTAGCGGGCCACGGGATACTCGGTGGAATAGCCGTAGGCGCCCAGGATGCGCATGGCGTACTGGGAGCACTCGGTGGCCGCCTCGCCGGCGGCGTACTTGGCCATGGCCACCTCCAGGGTGTTGCCCAGGTTGCCTTCGTCTTTTTGCACCGCGGCCTTGTAGACCAACAAACGGGCGGCCTCCACCTGGATGGCCATGCGCGCCACCTGCTCCTGTATCATCTGAAAGCTGGCGATGGGCTTGCCGAACTGCTCGCGCTCCTGGGCGTACTTGACGGTCTCCTCCAGGCAGGCCTGGGCCAGGCCCACGCCGCCGGCGGCGGCTGAGAGCCGGGTCTGGTTCAGGGAGCCGAACACGATCTTGGCGCCGTCGCCCACCTTGCCCAACAGGTTCTCCTTGGCTACGCGCACGTCTTCTAAATAGATCTCACCGGTGGGGGAGGAGCGGGAGCCCATCTTGTCCAGGTCGGTGACCGACACGCCCTGGGCCGGGGAGCCGTCGTCGTTTTTAAGCTCCACCACAAAGGCGCTGAACTTGCGTTTTTCCTCGGTGGGCACGTAGGCGTAGATGATCACACAGTTGGCGATGGCCGCGTTGCTAATCCAGGTCTTGGAGCCGTTGACCAGGTAGTGGTCGCCCTTGTCCTCGGCGGTGGTCTTGGCGGCCATCACGTCCGAGCCGGCGTTGGGCTCGGTGATGCCGAAGCCGCCCAAATACTCGGCGGTGACCAGCTTCTCCACGTACTTGGCCTTGGCCTCCTCGGTGCCGTAGGTGTAGATGGTGTAGGCGCAGCCCAGGGCCTGCATATTCATCTGCACGCGCAGGCTGGAGGAGGCGCGGGCGATCTCCTCGGTGATGATCATGGCCGCCAGCCAGCCCATCTCGTTGCCGCCGTACTCCTCGGGGATTACGGTGCCGAAAGCGCCCAACTCGCCCAGGGGCTTGATCACTTCCTCGTAGGGGAAATAGTGTTCCTCGTCCCACTCATCGGCGTGGGGCGCGATCTGCTCGTCGGCGAAGTCGCGCACCATGTCGCGGAGCATGGTGAGTTCTTCATTCAGTTTAAAATCCATTTTATTATCCTCCATCAAGGTAGGGGCCTGTTAGCCCTGGTCCCCTCGCGTTTGGCTATGTGGCGGCGCCCGGGCGGCGGCTCAGGCTGCGGGCCACCACCAGGCGCTGAATCTGATTGCTGCCGTCGAAAATCTGGATGCCCTTGGCCACCTTGAAGAGCTGGGCCGCCGGGTGCTCGGCCCGGGCCATCTCGTTGCCCAGAACGATGTAGGCCATATCCGCCACCTTCATGGCGGTGTCAGAGGCGAAGCACTTGGCCATGGAGACCATGGCGTCCACCTCGCCGGCCCGGTCGGGGTGCTCGTCCACCAGGCGGCAGACCCGGTAGATCAGGCTGCGGCAGGCCTCCACCTGGATCTCCATCTCGGCCAGGGCGAAGGCGATGGCCTGCTCGCCCATGAGCTGGCGCTCAAGGGCATGGTCCAGGCTGGCGTTGAGCACCCCTTGGGCGGTGCCCAGGGCCATGGCCGCCGCGCCCCAGACCCGCATGGGGTTGGCCACGTCGGTGAGCACCCGCCAGCCCTGTCCCTCGCCCCACAGGCGAAGGCTCTCGGGCACGAAAACCTTGTCCATGTACATCTGGCAGGTGATGGAGCCGTGCAGACCCATCTTTTTTTCCTGGGGCCCGAAGCTGAGCCCCTCGGCGTCGCGCGGTATCAAAAAGGTGCTGATGCCCTTGGCCCGGGGCCCGGGGCCAGTGCGGGCGAAGGTCATGTAGTAGCGGGCATGAGGACCCAGGGTGATGTAGACCTTGGAGCCGTTGAGCAGGTAGCCGCCC
>JANQFN010000611.1 GCA_028277825.1 Desulfarculaceae bacterium | reverse complement strand
TGGGTCAGCTTGACGATCACCCCGGAGAAGCTGATCATCAGGGCGCCGGCCAAAAGGGAAAACATCCCCGCCTTGTAGCTGCCCGGTCGGTTCAAGGTTTATTCCCCCACGACCTGCCCGCCGTGCACCAGGGGTGTTGCCGCGGCCGGTCCTAAAGTGTTAGCGTCACATTCAGGGCAAAGCATAAATTAAGCGGGTGGGGATTGACCATGAAAAAAGCGCTTTTAGTGCTGGGTGGGCTGATTTTGGTGGCCCTGGTGTCGGTGGTCATGGTCTTTTACCTCAGCCTGAACACCGTGGTGGTCGAGGGCGTCGAACGCCTGGGACCCAAGATCACCCACACCCCGGTCAAGTTGCGAAGCGCCTACATAAACGTGTTCGACGGCCAGGCCGTGCTGGAGGGCCTGGAGCTGGGCAACCCCGAGGGCTTCCAGGGCCCCTATGCCGCCAAGGTGGAGTCAATCCGCTTGCAGGTGGATCTGGCCTCCTTTGCCGGCGACAAGATCATCATCCAGAACCTGGAGTTGAACCGGCCGGTGTTCAATATCTCCCTGTCCGGCGGCAACGACAATTTCGAGGCCCTGCGCCAAAACCTGGAACGCGCCACGGGCCGGCAAACTCAAGGCACGGGCGGCATGGGCCGTCGCCTGGGCGGCACCATGGCCCGGCAGGAGCGGGCCAAGCTGCAGGTGGACAACCTGGTGGTGCGGCGGGGCAAGGTCACCCTGGGCTCGGGCCAGGGCCAGAGCGTGGACCTGCCCTATATGAACCTCAAAGGCATCGGCCAGGGCGACGACGGGGTCACCCCGGACGAGCTGATCAGCCTGATCCTGGGCTCCTTGGACGCTCAGGTGCAGACCGCGGCCTCCAAGCTCTTGGCCGGCAAGGGCGGGGACAAGCTGCGCCAGAAGATGCAGCAGGGCCTGGAGGGCGCCGCCGGCCAGGTCAAGCAAATGTACAACAAATGACCAAAGCCCGTGCCTGAAGACAAACCCAAGGTGTTCGTGGAGGTGGTGGTCAAGACCCGGGCCTGCGTGCTGTGCGATTTCGCCGTGGCGGTCTTGGAGGAGACCAGCGAGGAGTTGCAGCCCGGGGTGCTGGGCTGGGAGATCGTGGAGGCGGTCACGCCCCAGGGAGGCCAGCGGGTGCAGGAGTTGACCGCCAGGCTGGGCAGGATCCCGGCCATGCCCTCCATATTCATCAATGATGAATACGTGTTCGACACCATCCCCGGGATGGAGGAGATCAACGGCGCAATTATGGAGCGGGTTACCGGTTAGTTGGGTTTTTCTAAAAGAGGTTTTGAAGTAAAAAACCTAGATTAGAATGCCGTCGATTTGATCACCGAGGTCTTCAAGCTCATAGCTCAAATAAGAGACAAGTATAAGGAAAAAGCCCGCTTCCATCCGTGTGGCAGGCCCGCTTGGTTGGTTGGTGCGGCCAAAGTTAAGTTTGTCGTAAGGCGTGACGCGCATCTGCCAGGCAATGTGCCGTACCAAAAACGAGCCGCCCGGCAACATGCTCCCCAACTAAATTTCATTGGCGCGGTGAATCTGCTTTTTTACCTTAATAACCTCTTCTGCTTTGCCGCCAGCGGCACGCTGGCTGGCGCAGCCGGGCTACTAGCCCTACTCCCCAAGTACTTCGCTGTAGTGTTTCAACTTCTCAAATGGATACAACTGTCCGAACGCCCGATTGCTGGTGGCAATACCCTCCTCCTCCACCGCGGCCAGGGGATTCAAACCGCCCAATACCACCATGCCCACCCTGCCGGTGGGCAGCGGCACCTCCAACAGGGGCTGGCCGGGCCGGCCCACCAGGATGGTGCCGCCCAGGCCGGCCCGCTCCAAGCGGGGTACCTGGCGCCGCACCATCTCCGCGGCCGGGGCCGGTATCTCCCTAAAACTGGCGCCGATGACGCCCTCGCCGTTCTGGGCCGCTTGGCTCACCGAGGTCATGCCGCCCTTGATGAATATCTCCAGGGGGTCCAGGGTGGTGCCGTCGTAGTTGATAATCTGGGTGAAGCGGGCCGGCTTGTAGTCCTGTATTTGCAACAACCCGCCGAAGCGTAAGTTCATGGCCACGCCCTCGGCCAAGAGCGCGCCGTTGACCGCGATGGAGCACACCGTGGCCACCACCACTTCCTCCGAGCCGGGGGTCATGTTGCCCAACTTCTGGCCCGGCGGGCCGATGAGCAAGCGGTCGCCCATGGAAAGCCCGGCCTCGAAAGCACTGCGCATGATGGCCTTGGCCCGGCTCAGGTCGGCGTACGGCAGGGTGGACATATTCACCACCACCAAGCCCTTGCCCTGGCGGATCTTGAAGTCCATGCCATAGGTCAGGGCGTCGGCCCGGGCGGCCACGAAACCCACCTTGTCTGACACGTAGGCGGTCTGCAGCTCTCGCCGGCCCTTTTCGGTGAGCTGGCGGCCCCGGCGGCCCACCTGCTCAGTCAGCCCCTCCTGGTCGGTGAGCCCCAAATAATAGCGGATGGTGCGCTGGCTCATGTCCTTGCCAGCCAGGGCCAGGGCCTGGGCGATGCGGGTGCCCCCCAAGGGGCGCTCGGATTCGGACAAAACCTTCATCACGTCCAAAATTTTTCGTCTGCTGCGCTCGTCCATGACTCACCGCCGGCTGAAGGGTTTTTTGGTGCTGCTGACTGGCATTTCTGTTCTAAAATTTAGCCGTCCAGGGGAGCCGTGTCAAGGCCATATCCGGCAATATTGCCGCTTTTTGTGGCCTGCAAAGTCAATTCCCACAGGCTGCCCAGTCCCTCTTGCAAGGCTGTATACATTTCTAATAACCTTTATGGTTAGACCAACATAGCCCCAGTCACCACCACCCTGTGTATTGACAAAAGTGTAATCCTCTGTCATAAAGGCAAGAGTTGCCGTGTTGGCGTCGGGCATCACCATCCGGCCGGCTGTCCGCCTCAGGGCGGGCCCAAACACAAAGTTTTGCAATCGAATCGCCTCGCCATTGGCTGCTTAGCGGCGGCAGGGGGTTCTGTCGCACAAATCACCCGGCGCGCCAGCGGCAGGCACTGGGCGGCAAAGGCCGCCTCTGGATGACAGGTGAGGAGAGCCTTTATATGGCAGACCAAAACCAAAATTCCCAACCAAGCATCACCCTGGTCTATTGCCGGCAGTCGCTGGCCGAGGGCGAGGAGCCCTTTGAAGGCAAGCGCACCGGCCAGGGCTTCACGGCCCGCCTGGTGCTGTTGCCTTGCAGCAGCAAGATGCAGGCCGCCTATTTATTGCGCATTCTGGAACAGGGCCAGGAAGCGGTGCAGGTCGTGGCCTGCCCGGAAAAGGCTTGCCAGCACCTGGTGGGCAGCACCCGGGCAGAGAAACGCCTGGCCTATGCCCAGGACCTGCTGGAGCAGGTGGGCGTGGGCGGCCAACGCCTGGGCCTGGAGCGCGGCTTGGGATTTACCATCGACAAAATCATGGAACTGGCTGGACAAAGGGCTGCCGCCGTGGCTGAGTTGGGCCCCAATCCCATGAAAGGAGTAAGCAGCCAATGATCACCGCTGAGTGGAAGCCCATTGACGAGCTGGTGGGTTATGTGCGCGGCTTTGAGAAAGTGCTTTTGGTGGGCTGCGCCACCTGCGTGGCCGAGTGCGCCGCTGGGGGTGAGCGTGAAGTGGAGACCCTGGCGCCGCTTTTGACCATGGCCCTGGCCAAGGAAGGCAGCCAGGTGGAGATCGTCAGCGGCACCATGGAGCGCCAGTGCGAGCCCGAGTTCATCGAGGAGTTCGCCGCCCAGGCCGAAGGTGCCCAGGCCATCATGAGCCTGGCCTGCGGCATTGGCATGCAGATGGTGGCCGAGCGCTTTGCCGACATCCCCCTGTACCCAGGGGTGAACACCGCCTCCCTGTCGGTGCGCGAGGAGCCCGGCCTGTGGACCACCCGCTGCGAGGCCTGCGGTGACTGCGTGTTGGGCGAGACCTTTGGCCTCTGCCCGGTGTCGCGCTGCGCCAAGAGCCTCTTGAACGGCCCCTGCGGCGGCACCCGCACCAGCGGCAACTGCGAGATCAACGAGGACACCCCCTGCATCTGGAACCGAATCGTGGAGCGGGCCCATGCCCGGGGCCAGTTGGACAGCCTGGTTGAGGTGAAAAAACCCAAGGACTGGTCCAACTCGCCGGCCGGCGGCCCCCAGAGAATGCTCAGAGAGGATCTCAGGCCATGAGTCTCAAGTCGGAAAGCAACCTGGAAAAAGTGCTGGCTGCGGGCCATTTCGCGGTAACCGCCGAGATCGGCCCACCCCGCGGCCCGGACACGGAAGAGGTGTTCCATAAGGCCGAGATTCTCAAGGGCCT
>JANQFN010000600.1 GCA_028277825.1 Desulfarculaceae bacterium | reverse complement strand
CACGCCCCAGGAGGTGCTGGGGCTGGCCGCGCAAAACGCCGGCCGCCTGGATAAGGTCTTCGACACCTACCTCGGCGAACCCGCCCAGGCCCTGTTCATCAACGACGTGTCCATGTATTTGCAGGCCGGGGACCCGGCCCGGCTGGAACAGGTGCTGGCCGCCAGTCCATCGGCGGTGATCAACGGCTACTACGGCCGCAGCTTGGGCGGCGGCGATTTCGGCCGCCGGGAGCGGCGGCGCATGGAAGATTTGATGAAGTCCTGCGACCTGGTGATCAACACCGGCTGAGGCCAACCTGCCCGGGCAAACAGCCGCCCTAAGGCGCATCCTGGGGATAGCGCCGGGCGAACTTCTCTTGGAGCTTGGTCAGCTCTTGCTCTTTGAAAGCCTCATAATCCGCCCCGGCCCAGGCGCGGTGCTCGCCCTGGGCATAGGCCAGGGCGTTTTTGTGATAGATGATGGCGTTGAAGCGGTTGGGGATGAAGTTGTTGCGCGTGGCCACCACCTTGCCCGGGGTGCCCATCACCACCGAGTTGGGCGGGATCACCGCGTTCTCCGGAATCAGGCTGCCCCCGGCCACGATGCAGTTGTCGCCCACCTTCGCCCCGTTCATGATGGTGCTGTTGATGCCGATCAGGCAGTTGTCGCCCACGCTGCAGCCGTGCAGGGTGCAGTGGTGGGTGATGGAACAGTAGTCACCCACCACGGTGGGATGCTCCAGGGCGATATGCAGCATGGCGAAGTCCTGGATATTGGAATAGCGCCCCACAGTTACCTGGTGGATCTCGGCGCGGATCACCGAATAGGGCCACAGGCTGGCGCCTTGGGCGATGTGCACCTTGCCGAAGGCCAGGGCGGTGGGGTGGATCAGGGCCGGCTGGTCCAAGGTCACTTCCGGTCCGAATTGCGGTTCCATGGCTGCATAGATCCTCGTTACGGGTTGGCAAATGCTCTCGGGCGATTTATTAGCATATCACCAAGCAGGAGGCACGTCCCTACGGGATGACAGCGGAAAAAATCCAACCGAATACCATGGACCGCCAGCGCGCTAGGGAGGTATCCTGAAAAACCGTATCCAGGGGGCATATGTTTTGGGGAGAGGGCGCACATGCTGAAGGAAGCCTTCAAGGAACTGGCCGGACAGATGCACCGGGCCGACCCCGGAGCCGGCTTCGCCCTGGAGCTGTGGGACGGCCAGGTGCTGGCCCACGGCGCGGAGCCAAAGGTGGTCCTGCGCCTGAAGAGCCGCGACTGCGCCAAGCAGATCATGGCCGGCGGCTTCTTGGGCTTCGGCGAGGCCTACATGGCCGGCGATCTGGAGGTGGAGGGCGAACTCAGCCAGTTGCTGCGTCTGGGCCTGCTGGTGGATTTCGACCGGCGGGACCTGGCCCTGCCCCAAAAGCTCAAATTCGCGGCCCTGTATCTTTGGCACCGGGGCGCCCGGGGTCGGGCGCCCCGGAACATCGCGCATCACTACGACCTGGGCGACGATTTCTACGCCCTGTACCTGGATGAGAGCCTGACCTATTCCTGCGCCTATTTCCACGGCGAGGGATGCTCCCTGGCCCAGGCCCAGAGCAACAAGTACGACCACATCGCCAAAAAACTTTTGCTAAAGCCCGGCGAGTCGCTTTTGGACATCGGCTGCGGCTGGGGGGGCATGCTGATCCACGCCGCCCAGAATTACGGCGTCAGCGGCGTGGGCATCACCTTGTCGAAAAACCAGCTGGAGGGCGCACGGGAGAGGGTGGCGCGCGCCGGCTTGCAAGACAAGGTGCAGATCCTCTATCGCGATTACCGCGACTTCCAGGGGGTCTTTGACAAAGTGGTCTCCATTGGCATGTTCGAGCACGTGGGCCAAAAATACCTCAAGGACTTCGTCAAGCGCCTCCAGGGGTATCTGCGGCCGGGTGGGGTGGGGTTACTGCACACCATCGGCAAGGAGAAGCCGGCCAAGGCCGATCCCTGGATCGACAAGTACATCTTTCCCGGCGGCTACATCCCCACCCTGGCCGAGACCGTGGAGGCCATGGGGCTGGAAGATCTGTGTGTGTTGGACGTGGAGAACCTGCGCCTGCACTACGCCAGGACCCTGGAGTGCTGGGCCGAGAATTACGAGGCCAACCTGGATCAGGTGCGCGCCCGCTTCGACGAGCCCTTTGTGCGGCGCTGGCGCCTGTTCCTAAACGCCTGCGCCGCCGCCTTCCGCTGGGGCGACCTGCGCCTGTTCCAGGTGCTGTTCTCCCGGGGCAACATCAACCGTCTGCCCATCACCCGGGAGCATCTGTACCGTTAGTTTTGCGGTGTCCGTCTGGGGAATCAGAGCAAGGCCTGGGCCAAACAGATGCGGCCTCTTTTCGGTCGCCAGCATTGCAGCAGAAGAAAGCCCCGCCGGGCCAAGGCCGGCGGGGGCGTTTGTTTTTTTTGTGGCATGGCCTGGGAAGCTAGCCCGGATATTTCACGAAGGCCGGCCGTCCGGCTGCGCCAGCCCAGCGCTGGCTATGTTGCCGGCTGCGCTCCAAGCTCGACGTAGCTTTGGCTAC
>JANQFN010000563.1 GCA_028277825.1 Desulfarculaceae bacterium | reverse complement strand
GCCGCTGCACCGGCTACAACAAGATCGTGGAGGCGGTGGAGGCCGCCGCCCAAGAGCTGTCCAGCGACGGAAAGGAGGCGTGACCATGGCCATGCCCCATTTCCAGGTGCACCAGCCCAAAAGCATGGAGCAAGTCCTGGACCTGATGAGCCGCTACCGTTCCGGCATGAAGATTTTGGCTGGCGGCACCGATTTGATGATGAAGATGCACCACGCCGGCCTCCAGGTGGAACACCTGATCAGCCTCAACCGGGTGGAGGGCATGCGCACCATCTCCTGGGCCGAGGGGGACGGCCTGGTAATCGCCGGCGGCGCCCGCCTGAGTGACGTGGGCAAACACCCCGAGGTGCAGAAAAACTACCCCGGGCTGGCCTATGCCTGTTCGGTGATGGCCACCCCCCAGATCAGGAACATGGGCACCGTGGCCGGCAATTTGGTCAACGCCGCGCCCAGCGCCGACACCGCCGCGCCCCTTTTGGCCCACGGCGCCAGCCTGGTAACCGTGGAGCGCGGCGCCCGCCGCCAGATACAGCTCAAGGATTTCTTCACCGGCCCCGGCCTCACCGTGTTGGAGCCCTTGGAGATGGTGGAGGCCATCCGGGTGCCGGCGCCGCCGCCGCGTAGCGGCTCGGCCTATATGCGCCTGTCCGCGCGCAGCAAGGTGGACATCGCCGCGGTGGGCGTAGCCGGTTTCTTGAACCTGGACCTTCAGGGCCGGGTGATCCGCTGCCGCCTGGCCCTGGCCGCGGTGGCGCCCACGCCGGTGCGCTGTTTTGAGGCCGAGCAGATGCTGGAGGGCCAGGTGCCCGACGAGGAACTGCTCCTGCGGGTTGGAGCCTCCTGCGTGCGCTCCTGCAAGCCCATAGACGACGTGCGCGCCACCGCCGCCTACCGCCGGGCCATGGTGCAGGTCCTGGCCCAGCGGGTGCTCATGCAGTGTCTGGAAACAGCCCAAGAGGATGCATCATGAAAAACCCCAAGATCATCGGCCAGAGCATCCCCCGCCTGGATTCCAAGGAAAAGGTGACCGGCCGGGCCATCTACACCGACGACATGCAGCTTCCCGGCATGCTCTACGGCCGGATTCTCAGAAGCCCCCTGGCTCATGCCAAGATCAAAAGCATCGATGTGTCGGCGGCCAAGGCCCTGCCCGGGGTCAAGGACGTGATCATCGGGGCAGACACCCCCCAGATCAAGTACGGCAACTGGCGCCTGGTGCCCACCAGCCAGGATGAGTTGCCCCTGGCCGCGGACAAGGTGCGCTTTGTGGGCGACGAGGTGGCAGCGGTGGCCGCCCTAAGCCCGGAGATCGCCGAGGAGGCCTGCTCCCTGATCAAGGTGGAGTACGAGGAGCTGCCCGCAGTCTATAGCGTGGAGGACGCCACCAGCGAGGGCGCGCCGCTTCTTCATGACGACAGCGAGGGCAACGTCAGCCTGGTCAGGAAGATCGAGTACGGCGACCTGGAGGAGATGTTCGCACGCGCCGACTACGTGCGCGAGGACACCTTCAAAGTGCACCCGGTAAGCCACGCTTATCTGGAGCCCTGCGCCACCCTGGCCGCGCCCGAGGAGGGCGGCCGCATCACCCTGTGGACTTCCACCCAGACCCCTTACATCGTGCAGTGCCTGTTGGCCTCGGCCCTGGACATCCCCGAGAACAACGTGCGCATCATGAAGGTGCAGGTGGGCGGCGGTTTCGGCGGCAAGATGGAGCTCAGGGTCTGGGAGTTCTGCGCCGCCTTCATGGCCATGCGCACCGGACGCCCGGTGAAGTTCACCCTCACCCGCGAGGACGAGTTCGCCTTTGGCCGCCGCCGCCACCCCATGTCCATCTACTCCAAGGTGGGATTCAGTAAAGACGGCAAGCTTCTGGCCAAGGACTTCCAGGTGCTCTTGGACGGCGGAGCCTACAACGCCATGGGCCCCACCGCCACTTTTCTCTGCGGCACCTTCGGCAACATGCTCTACAACTTCCCGGCCTACCGCTACTTGGGCCGCCACGTGTACACCAACAAGCCCCCGGCCTCGGCCATGCGTGGCTTCGGCGCGCCCCAGGCCGCTTTCGCCGCCGAGAGCCAGATGAACATCGCGGCTGAAGAGTTGGGCATCGATCCCATCGACCTCAGGCTGATCAACGCCATGGAATCGGGCGACGAGATCCCCGAGGTGGCCACCATCTCCTCCTGCGGCTTCAAGGAGAGCCTGGAGAAGGTGCGCGAGATCAGCGGTTGGGACGAAAAGCAGAAAGCCAATGAGCCCGGCAAGGGCCTGGGCATCGGCTGCTTCTCCTTCATCTCCGGCGGGGTGTTCAACTGGTTCAACACCAA
>JANQFN010000557.1 GCA_028277825.1 Desulfarculaceae bacterium | reverse complement strand
TTCGCCTGTCGCTTGCCGGACGCCTTGCCAGCGCTTGGCTGGCTGTGCCGGGCTTGGGTACAAACCGTACACTGATAGCGTAGACGTTTTTTTCATAACGCACCGATAAACGCTACCCGCATCGCCAATGCCGTCCAACCTTCGTGAAATATCCGGGCTAGGACCTCATATCCAGCATCTTGAAGGCAGCCTCCAACACCGCCTCTTCTTCCAGTTCGTTCATGCACACCGGGTCCAAGCAGGCCTTTTGCAGGCAGGGCTCACAGGTGGGCGGCACCTTGATAATGCGGTCGCGCGGGCCCCGGGGCCCCACCTTGGCCGGGTCGGTGGGCCCGAACAGGCCCAGCACCGGGGTCTGCACCGCCTGCCCCAAATGCAAGGGCCCGGTGTCATTGGAGATGATCAGGTCCAGCCGGGCCAGGACCGCGGCCAGCAGCCTGAGGCCCAGGTTGTAGCCCTTGTGGAACTCCATGCCCGCCGCCTCTTCGGCTCGCTTGGCCAGGTCCAACTCGTTGCTGTCGCCGATGTTGATGATCTCCACGCCCCTTTTGGCCAGGGCCGCCCCCACCCGGCCGAAGCGCTCAGCGGGCCAGCGCCGGAACTCAGCCGAGGCCCCCATGACCAGCCCCACCCGGCGCCGTCCCGGCAGCATGCCCTTGCTCTTGAGCCAGTCCTCGGCGTCCTCATACTCGTCGGGTCGCAGGAACACCCGCATGAAGCGGTCCTGGGGCTGCAGCTCGGCGCCGGCCCATTGGGCCAGGCGCAGGCGTTCATCCACCGCGTGCACCGCCGGGTCTCGGGCCAGGGCCTCCATTTTCAGGCCCGGCAAGTTCCACCCCTGCACGTTGGCCGCCCGGCCGTAGCGCAGGCGGGTCAAGAGTTTGACCAGGTCGTCATTGGCGTGCAGCACCACCACATTGTCGTATTTGCGCCCGGACAGGGCCAGGGCCAAAAAAGAGCGGCTGAAGGGATTGTTGCGGTAGGGATAGAGCCGGTGCAGATAGGGATTGCCCTCCAACAGATGGCGGCGCTTTTGATGCACCAGGACATCCACCTCGAAGCTGCGGCCCAGGGCGATCAGGGCCGGCGCACAGAACATGGTGTCCCCGATGGCCGTGGTGCAGGCGGCCAATACCTTGGGCCGGCTCATGGCAAGCGCCTCGATCCCTGATATTGAGAATCTCCGCGCATGCGGTAAATCCCTGATTTATGAATAGGTCGCTTCATGCTCTTATAAGCCTACTCAGGTTTCCTGGTGCCCGGCAGGGCGCCCTACCCCTTTAAGAACAGGGCACAATCCCAAGTATATTACCTTAAGAAGCCATTATCTCCACCCCTGTCTACTGCGGACCGTTGCCAGCGGCCTCCTCCAAGACCGCCACGGTCCGGGCCAGCCAGGTCTCCTGGCCGGGCACCTGCGCAGCAACGCCACGGGGCAGCTGGAGGGCGCTTTCCAGGGCCTGGGCCAGGGCGACGGCGTCTTCCGGCCGCGCCACCACCTCGCCGTACAATCCGCTGGTGATGAACTGGACCGCGCCGTTGGCCGTGGAGGTCACCACCGGCACCCCTGCATATAGCGCCTCCAAACAGGCGTTGGAACAGGGGTCGTAGATGGTGGGCAGCACCATGGCGTCAGCCGCGGCCAACAGCGAGGCCACGTCGCTCTGCAACCCCAAAAAGCGCACCCGGGATGCCACCCCCAGCTTGCGGGCCCTTTTTTGCCAGGGCGTTTGCCGGTCGCGGCCCGCCACCAGCAAGGTGGCCTTGGGAACCCGGGCCAGGGCGGCCAGAGCAAAGGCCAGGCCCTTGCGCTCCCAGCCCGAGCCCAGGAACAAGGCGGTCGCTTGGCCGGGCTCCAAGCCCAGTTCCCTGCGGCTGGCTTCCCGGGTCTGGGGTAATAAGGCCGGGGCCAAAAGCGCCTCATCCACGCCGTTGGGGATCACGCGAAGTTTGTCAGCGCTCAGAGAGTAAAACTCCCGCAGTTCGGCGGCCACCATTTCGCTGCCCGCGATAACCAGGCGCAGCTCCGGCGCGGTCAAGGTGGCGCGCTCCAGGGCCAAGAGCTTTTGGTGCAGGGGGTTGAGGCCAAAAGACAGGCGCTTGAAATAGGACTCATAGGGCGCCCGGTGCCTGAGCCAGGCTGCGTGGCAGCCGTCGCCGGCGCGGAACACCGGGCTGCCCGGCACCCGCTCCAGGCTGAGAAAAGTGTCCACCCCCAGGTCCTGCATGGCCTCACGGGCCTCAGTGGCCCAGGCCGCCAGCCGGCCGCCCCGGG